>JAXHTA010000054.1:0-12953 GCA_034190285.1 Thermodesulfobacteriota bacterium
AAGAGGTGGGCCAGGCCGCCTTTAATAAGGCAAAACCCCTTCCCAATATCGGCAGCTGTTCCAGGGAATACAGAAAGGAGATGGCCGGGGTCCTCACAAAAAGGGCCATAAGTTCAGCACTCAAGTCCATACAATCAGGATGACATAACCTGTAGTACTCGTCTATTTTCAGATTCCGAATGGAGGTATATTAGCGTGAGAGCACTCATTATGAGAAGGAGTGATATCCTGACAGTGCTATTGATGGCCTTTTTTCTTATATCCTTCTGTCCCGGGATGCTGCAGGCGGGTGAGATCCCCCCTGTGGACGATGTTATCAATGGGAAAGCAAAATTACCTACAATCGAGGATTTGACCGGCGGGAAGGTGAAGATAGGCGATCTGATAGATAAAGACAACGCGGATATGGTCAAAAAGTACCTGAGCCCTGGCACCTATGAACTTGTAAAGAGAGGAATGGTCTTGCGGATGTCCAGGAATCTCTCCCCTGACCAGATTGTGCCTAAGTACTTCAGGGAGGCTACGGAAAGACACAGGGGCAAGGCCATCATGGATGAAAACGGGACTGTCTATTATGAGAATATGGGCGTAGCTTGGCCAGGCGGTCTTCCGTTTCCCCACCCAAAAACCGGCTTGGAGGTGGCCGCAAATGTCAAGTTCGGATCTGTGTGGGATGACATACGGAACTATCCGAACATGATGATGTATGTTGATTCCAAAGGGAAATGTTACAAACAAGTAGGCCAGGATCACAGGTTCATTTACTGCAACACGAGGACAAAGGTGCCACCTCTTGGGGCGATCCCGGGTTATGAGAACATAATGTTCAGGAGCATAATATCAACGACCTTCCCCCTGGAGCTTAAAGGGATAGGGCAGTTTGTTATAAGGCACTATGATGATGCAAAGGAGTATGACACCGGATTTGCCTATCTTCCCGCATTCAAGAGGACCATACGGATAAGCGCCACCACCTGGCAGGACAACATAGCCGGATCCGACATAACATATGGAGACGGCCAGGGGCTTCAGGACCCTTACTCGGATTGGAACTTCAAGCTTGTAGAGACAAAATATATCCTGCAGGCCGAGCCCAAATCTCCCTTCCCTCTCATTGATGAGAAGACGGGGAAACTCGACAAGAGACTGAGGTTCGACGTGGGAGAAAAATTTCCGAGGGTGGGCTGGACGATATGGCCGATGTACGTGGTCGAGGCCACGCCAAAGATAAAACATATATATGGGAAAAAGGTCCTGCACACCCACGCCTGGCCTTACTGGACTACGCTGACTCAATTTGCGTTGGTGGACGTATATGATCAGCAGATGAAACTGTGGAAGTTTTTCATAGATATTAAAGGTAACCACTATATTCAGGATGGCGAGCCCTATTGCACTGCCTGGGGAACGTCCGGATGGGATCTTCAGGCGGACCATGCCACGCAGTTGTGGTGTATTCAAAATGTGAACACGCTGAAATATAGACCTAAAGACATCTCCCTGAAGGCACTGTTAAAGACTGGAAGGTAAAGGCCACATCTTTTGAAAGGAGGAGCGAGGCCACGGCATCGGGAGTAATTCAGGTAAGACACCTGTAATATCCTCTTCAGAAGGGTAATTTGAGGCGCAGGTCTTGTAAGGGTGGCAAAGACGATCATAAATAGAAGGAGGGCTGAAATGAAGGCAAAATTATTGGGACAGAAGAGGGTATGGCTATTGGTTTTTCCCTTCGTCTTTGTAGGGATTGTGGGGGCCCGGGCCGACATCCGGCTTGGTGAGAACTTTTCAATGACAGGGTTTGTGAGGCACGAGCTTGGAGTACATACGGCCAGCAGAAATCCCAACAATGATCAGGATGACAATAACTCTATCAACCTCTCGAGGACGTTTTTCCAGACGGAGTGGACGTACATGCCCTCAGATATGCTCAAGGTCTTTGCAAAGGCCAGGCTCATACACGATCAAACGGAACAATTGGATGACGAACTGAAGGACTACGATGCATTCCCTCTAAGCACGCCAAGATACGGCAGCAACCTCAGGGCCAACAATGACGATGATTTTGCCGCTGAGCTGTGGGAGCTGTATGCCGAGGTGGATACCGGGGACCTCTGGCTGAGGCTGGGCAAACAGCAGATTGTATGGGGGGAAATGATCGGCACAAGGATTATGGATATTATCAACCCCCTGGATATGAGCTGGAACCTCCTGTTTGAGCCCGAAGAGTTTGAAAACATAAGGATTCCGCAATGGGCTGTCAGGGCAATCTATAACGTGGAGCAGACAGCAATTCCCTGGCTTATGGATATCAGTCTGGAGGGCTTTATCAATCCTGGTGACATCAGTCCCACTGTTTATCCGGATTATGGCGCCCCATTCAACCTTTTTCCTCAGTTTCCCCCGTTTTTGGCTTTCAACGACAAGGACAGGAGGGGAGACGAGGAGTTCGGCTTCCGGGCCGGTGCAAGGATAGGAAATTTTTACGGGACCCTGAACTATATGCATCTCTTTACGGACGACTACCTGCTCGATTTCACGGGTGTAAGTTTTGGCGGACCTTTTGGATTCATGATCAACATGGATGCAGAGTATCCAACCCTGGACATATTCGGGCTTACCATCAACTATGCCACTCCGTCCCCGCTTAACACAGTGGTGACCCTCGAAGGGACATATTCCCCCAATCAACCTTATCAGGATGCAAATGCTCCGCTCATGATGGGAGACCCCATCGCCCGTATCAAGGATGAGGCGACATTTAACTGGGCCATTCGTTTTGATCGAAACACCTTTGTTCTCCCTCGTCCAACAAGCGCCATGCGAATTCAATTGCAGTTCAGCCAGGCCGTGGTCAAGAATCACGAGGATGTCCTTGGTCAAAACAACAGCAAGATAGACAGCACAACGGACACGATAGTCCTTATGCTTGCGCAACCTCTACGGCACGACACCCTGGAGCCTTCCTTGCAGGTAGTCTATGATCTTGACGGCGCTTATCTAATAAAGCCCGCAGTCAGATACAGATACGGAAACCGGTGGTTTTTTGATCTCTTTGGAATCGGCGTCGGAGGATCGGAAGATAGACCCGGTAGATTCGGGGCCATGGATTGGGCAGATGAAATCGTAGGTCGCGCGACCTTTCAATTTTGATTTTGGAGGAGGCATAAGAAATGAAGCATTTCTGGACAAGAATTGGGCTGGGCCTGCTGACTGCGCTGTTTTTCGTCTTTTCTCATCCCGCTGCAATGGCGGGAACGGAGTTGCCATCTGTGGAGGACGTCGTCGGTGGAAAAGCTCCTCTCCCGACAATTGAGGATTTAACCTCTGGAAAGGTAAAGAAAGGCGACCTCATAGACAAAAGCAATGTCGAGCTGGTCAAAGGCTATCTGAGCGTCGGTTCCTATGAATGCGTAAAGAGGGGGTTGGTCTTTAGGATTGGAACCCAGCTGCCTCCCGAGCAGATAGTGCCAAAATACTTCATAGAAGCCACAAAAAGAAACAGGGGCAAGGCCATCATGGATGAAAACGGGACGGTTTACTACAACAAAGCAGGGGCGCTCTGGCCTGGAGGACTCCCGTTTCCGATACCGAAGACCGGATTGGAGGTGGCCGCAAATGTTAAGTTTGGAACCGTTTGGGATGATCTGAGAAACTACCCTGTCAGTATTATGTTCATTGATTCCAAGGGGAGGAATTATAAACGGGTGGACCAGAACATGTTGTTCACCTACTGTAATACCAGGACTCAAGTGCCGCCCCTGGGAAGTATCCCTGGCTACGAAAAGATTATGTTTAAGAGGCTCAT
The DNA here is from genome assembly GCA_034190285.1 of Thermodesulfobacteriota bacterium. Classification (GTDB taxonomy): domain Bacteria; phylum Desulfobacterota; class DSM-4660; order Desulfatiglandales; family Desulfatiglandaceae; genus JAXHTA01. The sequence goes on from JAXHTA010000054.1 coordinate 3,806, forward strand.
AGTCATAACCTTTCCTTTGGAGCTTAAAGGGGTGGGACAATATACCGTAAGGTACTACGACGATGCAAAAAACTATGACACCGGTTTTGCCTATCTCCCTGCCTTCAAAAGGACCATCCGCGTGAGTGCTACTACCTGGCAGGATAATATAGCCGGATCAGACCCGACTTACCAGGACGGACAGGGGATTTCAGACCCATATTCAAATTGGGACTTTAGACTCATCGAGCCAAGATATATTCTCATGCCGGAACCTAAGTCCCCCGTTCCTCTGCTTGACGAGAAAGGCGAAATTAACGGAAATGTGCAATTTAATGTGGGAAGAAAATTCCCCAGGATAGGATGGACGGTGTGGCCTATGTATATGGTTGAGGCGGTACCGAGGGCCAAGAACATATATGGTAAGAAAGTCGCCTATGTAAACGCTTGGCCTTACTGGCCTTCGATCCTCCAGTTCGGTCTGATAGACATGTATGATCGCCAGATGAAGCTGTGGAAGACTTATATAAGCCATAGAGGGAATCATTATGTCCACAATGGCGAGCCGTATACAACGTCCTACATGAATCTGGTATATGACCTCCAGGCGGATCATATGAGCCAGTTTTGGATGTTGACGGATTTGAATAGGCATGGATACAAGCCTCAAGATATCACTATGAAGACACTGCTGAAGGCAGGTAGATAGCTGCAGAACGCATCCCTTTTGGACTCAGGGATTTCGTCAGCTCTAATCTACGGGTAGTCACAGGATTCAGCGCTTTTCAATGCTTATCCGTGATCACCCCAAAAAAAAACAGATGATTTTAAGGAGGTGCCAAAATGTATGGTTTTATGGGAAAGATCTTAAGGGTGGATCTGTCGGAGGGCAAAATCTCCACTGAGGAGCTTCCGCAGGAATGGGTCAAGGATTTCATGGGTGGCATAGGTCTGGCCACCAAGTACCTCTATGAAGAGGTAGCGAAGGGGATTGATCCCTTGGGCCCGGAAAACAAATTAATCTTCATGACCGGGCCTTTGACCGGTACGCTTTCACCAAGCGCCGGGAGGTATGATGTCGTGGCCAAGTCTCCTTTAACGGGTATATGGGGACATGGAAATTCAGGGGGTAATTGGGCCGTCTATCTAAAAAGAAGCGGCTTTGACGGCATTATTTTCGAAGGCATTTCTCCCAAGCCTGTCTACCTCAAGATCCAGGATGGAGTTGCCGAGCTGAAGGATGCCGGGGATCTATGGGGGAAAAAGGTGCCCGAAACCACGGACTCATTGATTGAGGAACTGGGAAGCAGCTTTCACGTCTCCTGTATCGGGCCTGCGGGCGAGAACCTGGTGAAATACGCCTCCGTGATGAACGAAAAGGACAGGTCTGCAGGGAGATGCGGCATGGGCGCGGTTATGGGCTCCAAACGTCTGAAGGCGATCGCCGTATCCGGCAAAAAGAGCCCGGAAATTGCCCGAGAGAAGGAGTTTAAGGAAGTGGCCAAGAAGCAATACGAATTGCTGAATGAGTCCATGCTGAAGGTCGGATTTGAGTCCTTCGGCACCAATATGCTTTCGGACATGGTGAACGCCAAGGGGGGAATGCCGACTCGAAACTGGCAGACCGGGGTGTTCGATGAAATTGAAGAAATTGGCGGGCAGGCCTTGTCTGATAAAGTCCTGGTGTCAATGGTGAACTGCTTTGCCTGTCCTATCGCCTGCGGCAGGAAGACGGAGATTAAGGAAGGCCCGTGGAAAGGCGACAAGGGAGAGGGTCCGGAGTACGAATCCGTGGTTACCTTAGGCCCCATGTGTGGAGTCTCCAGTATGGAAGCAATTACCAAGGCCAACTACCTGTGTAATGAATATGGACTCGATACTATATCGGCCGGGAATACAGTCGGTTTCGCCATGGAATGCTATGAAAAGGGGATACTGACAAATGAACAGACCGGCGGACTTGAACTCAAGTTCGGCGACGGCAATGTCCTGGTGGAACTCATGGAAAAGATAGGTAAGAGGGAAGGCGCTGGGGACCTGCTCGCAGAAGGAACACGTATCATGTCGCAAAAGCTTAACAAAGGATCGGAGAGATTTGCCATGCAGGTAAAAGGCCTCGAACTCCCCGCGTATGATCCGAGGGCCGCCAAGATAACCGGTTTGGGCTATGCCACTGCAATTCGCGGTGGTGACCATATGGCAGGATACGTACCAGGCCCGGCATTCTTGGATACACCTTTTCTCGTGGTGGATGAAAGTAAGATCGATGACGTATTTGTAGAGGACCCGACCCAGGTCAAAGTCCTCGTAGATCAAGAGAACGCCCTCACGTTCTTCGACCTGGCCGGGTGCTGTAAGTTCATGGGCCTGCTTTTAAAGGCCGAAGAATGGGTGGACCTGGTTGCCAATTCGACGGGCTGGGATTTTGACGTAAATGATTTCAGAAAGACCGGTGAACGCGTCTACAACCTTGTAAGGGCATACAACATAAGAGAAGGTATAACACGAACCGATGATTGTCTCCCGGCACGGCTGCACGAGGACCCGTTGCCGGAAGGCCCGGGCAAAGGCATGGTGCTGGCGCGGGAGAAATTCGATCAATACCTGGACACTTACTACGATCTCAGAAACTGGGACAAAGCGACCGGAAAGCCGACCAGGGAAAAGCTCAGAGAGCTGGGTCTGGAATACTTGATTGCGGATGTATGGGGTGACTAAGAAAACGACTTTCTCGCCCTCCGTCCCTGACAAACCCTCCCCCTCTGGGGGGAGGGAAAGGGACGCAGGCAATTTAGTTTATTAGAAAATCACATAATCGTAAAAACGGTTTGTCTCCGATTGTTGTAAGTTCTCAAAAAGTCCGGGAACACAAAAGGGCCTTGTGGGTCTCTTTTTTGGGATATACCCGGGTTTTTTGAGAAGTTACTGATTGTGTAACTTAAGGAGCTAAATATTGAGAGGAAATGGAGGAAGAAAGCATGACTTACGCGGACAGACCGTGGTTGAAGAGTTACAAATTGGGTCCTTATTACCTGAAAAAGACCCTTGAGCCCTATCCTGAAGTTCCATTATTCAAGGCCCTGGATGACGCGGCCGAAAGAAACCCGGGACAAACGGCCATTCTTTTCATGGAAAGGAGTATTAACTACAAGAACCTGAAGACCCAGGTAGATAAACTGGCCGCGGCCCTGGCCGGTTTGGGTGTTAAGAGAGGAGATCAGGTACAGATATTCATGCCGAACTGCATGGAGTTTGTTATTTGTGATTGGGCCATTTTAAAGGCGGGCGCCGGCGTCGTGCCCACGAGTGTTATGCGAACCGACAAAGGACTCCTACACGAGGCCGGAAGTTCAAAGGCTAAGGTCGTTTTATGCAGAGAAGAGCATCTGGATCGGGTGTTGGGAATAAGAGACAAGTGTGACATCGAACATATCATTGTAACCTCCACCGACGGCTATGACATCAAAGCGGTATCCACAAACCTCCCCAAGGGCGTCCATGAATTCCGTAGACTATTGGATGATAATGATCCAAAACCTCCCCCTGTCCAAATCGATCCAAAAGAAGATCTTGCCGAGCTTGCCTTTACCGGGGGCTCGACGGGTGTTCCCAAAGGAGTGATGATTACTCATTTCAATCGATATACCAATATAATGCAGAGCATCCCGTGGATGCTTGCTCCATTATCCAGGGGAATTGTCGGAAAGGCATCCGTCTTCATAACCACTCCCCTGTTTCATGCCTACGGGCATTTTGTGGAGCAGTTCACCATATACTGGGGTCTAAGGATCATATTAATGCCGGACCCTAGAGATAATAAGGCGATCGTCAAGACCATGAAAGAACACCGGCCCTTTCTGGTTCCCACGGTTCCAACCCAGCTCATGCGCATGGCCCAGGGCAAAGTAGGGAGGATGAACGTCATGCCTGTTTCCTGCGCTGCGCCGCTTCCCGAAGAGATATCAGAGGCGATCAAGAAAGAGATCGGTAACCCGGTATCAGAGACTTATGGTTTGACCGAGACAGGGCCTCTTACGCATATGAATGTCTCGTCCTTTTCCAAGATTACCGGTTTCATGCGCGAGGAAAAGCGCGGGCTGGGTATTCCTATTCCCGACACGGACTGTAAGCTTGTAGACCCGGCAACCCGCAAAGAAGTCCCCTTTGGCGAGGATGGAGAGATCGTCTCAAGAGGGCCCCAGGTGATGAAGGGCTTCTGGCCCGAGTCGGGTTCAGGGTTGACCGATGACGGCTGGCTCCACACAGGGGATATTGCCCATATGGACGAAGACGGCTATTTCTACATCAAGGACAGGGTCAAGGATATGATTAACGTCTCAGGGTTGAAGGTCTACTCGACATCCGTGGATGAGGCCCTGTTCAAACATCCGGGTGTGGCCATGGCCGTGGCCATCGGGGTCCCTGATCCAAAGATCCCCGGAAGCGAAAGGGTGATGGCCCTGGTAAGGTTAAAGGAAGCATATGATGGCAAAGTAACCGAGGAGGATATCATTAAGACCTGTAAGGAACATCTGCCACCTTACGCCGTTCCGAAATATGTTGATTTCAAGGACGATTTGCCTCTGACCGTGAGCGAGAAACTCTGGAAAAAGGAATTGAGAGATGAGGCAATCGAAAAGATGAAGGAGAGGGGGGAGATCAACTAGAATAGAAAAGATGGGCACAGGAGAAAGGAGGGAAAAATGAGGTTACCGGAATTTGAGCATTCTGAGCCTGAGAGTTTGGAAGAGGCCTGCGAGCAGCTTTCCAGGCACAAAGGGGAGGTCAATTTAATAGCCGGCGGTACGGACCTATTGGCTTCCATGAAACAAAGGGTGAAGACACCGAAATATCTGGTGGATATTAAGACCCTGCCGGACTTGAAAAGCATACGCTTTGACAAAATGGAGGGCTTAAAGATAGGCGCCCTCGTTACCCATCGGGAGTTGATGACCAATAGAGAAATAAGAGAGAAATACCCTGTCCTTGCCGAGGCCGCCTCGGTAATCGGTGCTCCACAGCTTCAGGCCATGGGAACCATCGGGGGCAACCTTTGCCTGGATACCCGTTGCTGGTTCTATAACCAGTCGCACTGGTGGAGGAAAGCCAGAGAGGCATGCCTCAAATTAGGAGGAAATGTGTGTCATGTTGAAGATGGCGGGAAATGCCTGGCCCCTTACCAGGGAGATATGGCATCGGCCCTCATTGCATTGAATGCTCAGATTAGGTTGTTAAAGAAAGGAGGAGAAAAAACTATCCCATTGAAGGAATTCTATACCGGTAATGGGAAGGCCCCCAATATCCTCGGAGAGGATGAAATCCTTACCGAAGTCTTGGTAGCTGTGCCGGCAGAAAAAAGTGGCGCGAGCTATGAAAAACTCCGTTTGCGGAACGCCATAGATTTCCCCCAGGCCGGTGCGGCGGTCAATATGACTCTTGAAGACGGCTCAGTATGTAAAAAAGCACGGGTCGTAATCAATGCCCTTGGTCCGTCCCCTCAAGTGGTAAACAACGTTGATGAAGTTTTAGGCGCAAAAGAGATTAAGGATGCATTAGTAATTGAGGTAGCTGAAGCCGCATATAAGGAGGCTAACCCGGCTGAAACAATGCCCGGGTCTCCTGAATACAGGAGAGAGATGGTAAAGGTGCTGGTAAAAAAATCCTTTCAAAAGGCCCTGGAAAGGGCCAGGCTGTAAGGGGGTTATATAATGAAAAGAGTAATAGCACTTAATGTCAATGGAAAGGACCATGAGGTTTTTGTTGATATCCGGAGGACCTTGCTTGAGGTGTTGAGAGAGGAGCTGGGGCTGACTGGAACAAAGAACAGCTGTGACATGGGGGCCTGCGGGTCATGCACCGTTCTTGTGGATGGTATGCCTTACCTTTCCTGCCTCACCCTTGCAGTGGAGATGCAGGGGAAAAAGATATTAACCATAGAAGGTATGGCAGACGGGGATAAGCTTCATCCTATTCAGGAGGCCTTTTATCATAAATACGCTGTCATGTGCGGGTTTTGCACCCCAGGGATGGTGATGTCGGCCAAAGCGCTTTTGGACGCTAATCCGAAACCCACTGTAAAGGAGATCAAGACCGGAATTTCAGGACATGTATGCCGGTGTATGGGCGGTATCGGCCACGACGCGGTTGAAGCCATAAAGGAACTTGCGGACAGCGGAAAATATGATGAAAACAGCAGCGCTTGATGAGGAGGAACTACCATGGAAGAAGAGTATTCCATCATCGGGAAGGTCACACCGGACCGGGATTTCATCCCCAAATTAAGAGGGGATGCCAAATTCGGGGCGGACATCACAGTGGACGGGATGCTCCACGGCAAGATACTGAGAAGCCACCATGCCCATGCCAGAATTTTGAATATCGATACGTCCAGGGCTGAAAGGCTTCCCGGGGTGAAGGCGGTGATAACTGCGGACGATACCCCCAAGATAAAAAACATAATGTATTGCTGGCTGCCGAAGGAAAGGTTCCCCGGGGTTGAATCTCCCCCTCCGGAAGCAGTTGCGGATCAGTATATCCTGGCCGTGGACCGAGTACGGTTTATTGGCGAAGCGGTTGCCGCCGTAGCGGCTGTAGACGAAGACACCGCCGAAGAGGCCCTGGAACTGATAGAAGTGGAATATGAACCACTCCCGGCGGTATTCGACATGGAGGAGGCCTTAAGGCCTGACGCCCCCCAACTCCATGAGGCCTCTCCCGGGAACGTCTCCGGCTTTGGCTTCAGCACATTGGGAGACACGGAGAAAGGTTTCAGGGAATCGGACTATATAAGAGAAGACGTTTTTTCTTTCCCCTTAAGAGAGTACGGCCTGTGTGAGCCACATGATACCCTGGCCGATTACGATCCTATCTCGGGAAAAATAACCATTCGTGGAAGTCTATCCTTCACTTTCTGGATGCGTCAACAGCTCTCAACCCTCCTGGATATGCCCTATAACAAAGTAAGGCTGATCAATGCATACACCGGAGGGAGCTACGGCTGTCATTTCACGGTCTATTGCACCCAGTATTGTGCCGCCATCTTATCACGGAAACTGGAAAAACCGGTAAGAATAGTGAATACGAGGGAAGACAACACCTCCAATGTACTGGGCCAAAACCGGATGAAAGCGACCTGCAAGATAGGTCTTAAAAAAGATGGGACTATCCTGGCGCGGGATATTGAGGTCATCACGGACGTGGGCGCCTACAGGGCGATATCTGCACTGCCTATACATATGATGATGAGTTATGTGACGCGCCTGTTATATCGCGTACCCAATTCAAGGGTGGGAGTAAAGGCGTCTGTTTATACAAATAAGCCTCCCCTGGGGGCCTATCGGGGCATAGGGAATCAGCAGGTGGAATGCGCCACAGAAGTCCAGCAATTCTGGGCAGCCCGGGAGATGGGGCTTGACCCGGTAGATGTGTGGTCAAAGAACGCCTGGACAATGGAAGATAGAGACGCTGGAGATTGGAGCACCAGTTCCTGCGCCTTCCGGGATACAATAAAGGCGGCCAGTGAGAGAATCGGGTGGAAAGAAAAGAAAGGAAAGTCGGGTCAGTACCGGGGGATAGGGATAGGATCGTCCCACCTGTTTGTCTCAGGTACCTTTTCTCCCGAGCCTATTGGCTGTTACGTGACCCTGAATGGAGACGGCACTGTAAGTTTCAAGATAGTTGCTAATGAAGGTGGGCAGGGACAATTCCACACCCTGAAGATAATACTGGCCGAGGCCTTCGGCTTGCCCATAGAAAAGATAAACCGGGCCTGGATGGACACTGAAAACTTTTCAGGGGAGTTTGGGGGCCAGGCCGTGAATGTATGTTATGCCCACGGTCGGGCCGGCTTACAGGCAGCAGATAAGATCAAGCAAAAGATATTTAACACGGTTGCCGAAAAGCTGGAGGCCAACCCTGAAGACATGGTCTGTCGTAATGAGAGCGTATATGTGAAAGGCAGCCCTGATAAGGGCCTGAGTTTTCAGGAAGCCGCCCAGCTTACCATCGAGAAGGAAGGAGGTGTTTATGGCGGGCCGATCACCGAGAGGGGAAACTCCCAAGTCAAGGCGGCCCTCGGCGGAAGAGAGGCCTTTTACAGGCTGGCCTTTCAGAGGGGAGTCTTCGGTGTCGTGGACACCTGGAGCTATTCCACATCCTGTGCGGAGGTCGTGATAGATCCTGAGACCGGCAGGATAAAAGTGGAAAAGACGGTCTTTGCCCAGGACTGCGGGACTTTATTGAATCCTCTGGGTGCGAGATCCCAGCTCAAAGAGGGGACCGTGTCCAAGCTCGGGCATGCCCTGTACGAGGAGGTGACGTTCAAAGACGGCCAAAACATGGTCCCGGATCTTTTAAATTACCGACTGCCGCTAATAGTTGACATGCCTGAGGAGATGGAGACTCATTTTGTTGATTCAACGGATCCCCTGGGTCCCTTCGGTATTAAGGAGCTGGCCGAGGGTGCCATGGGTTGCCCGACTCCGGCCATTGTAAGCGCAGTTTACGACGCGACCGGCGTTATGCTCAAAGAATTTCCACTAACACCAGAAAAAATAATAAAGGCTATTAGGGAGAAAAATGCGTAGAGGCTGAGTTTTCTGACAATCATATCCTTCTTCCTGGGGTCTCACTTCAAAGTTTTGCGGAATTTTCAGGATACACACTTCGGTTAAGGGAGGACAACATGGCAGATGAGAAATTTGATGCGGTTGTGATCGGAGGTGGCAATAAAGCTCTTGTTACCGCAATGTATCTCACCAAATACGGAGGGATGAAGACCGGCGTATTCGAAGTACGGCACGAGGCGGGCGGGGGATGGTCTACAGAGGAAGTTGCCGCGCCGGGTTTCACCTTCAATACCCACTCCACAGGTCACTGCACCTATTACTACAAGCTTCTCTGGGAGGATTTTCCGGACTTCAAAGAAAAGGGTGGAGAGCTTCTCCACGGTAAGGCCAGCACTGGAGGCATTTTTATCGAGGATCACAGCTCTCTGCTTTTCTACAACAGCGTGAATGACCCTGACTGGGAAAAGTCTGCGGCCAGCGCAGCAAAGTTTTCCAAGAGGGATGCTGAGGCCCTGATCGGGTTTGGCAGACTGTGGGATGATAACATTTATCCTGAGTTTTTGCGCTGGATATGGACGCCTCCTGTTGCCGGCCAACCGGAC
>JAXHTA010000540.1:0-2673 GCA_034190285.1 Thermodesulfobacteriota bacterium
CTTATCCACAGGCCGCTTAAGCACCGGAGGGCACGTCGCCAGGGCCTCGTCGCAGTCTTTCCTTGATTTCAGAAAAAATATCGCCGGCAAGAGGTCAAATTCTCTCAGACATCTGATAGCCTTACCAAAATCGATTCTATTATGCCTTCTTCCCTTTTTTCCAGGCCAGGACTCAAGGAATCTCTTGACCTTGGGACTGAGACCCCTTACACCCCCCAAGGGGGCGATAAGACCATCGGGGAAAAGGAAGAGAGTTTCCAGCGGGACGGGACGTTCTTCCGACCGCACCACTATGTTTGGAGTGCCGCGAAGCTCCATTAACCATCCGCAAACCTCTTGGGCATTGGAAATTGTAGCGGAAAGGAGTAGAAGCCTGACCCGCGGTGGCAGATAGATGAGGACTTCTTCCCAGACAACGCCTCTGTCAGGATCACTGAGATAGTGGGCCTCGTCCAGGATTACCAGATCTGTCCGGATATCGACTCCCTTGTGCATAGCATCATAGAGCTGGTTCCTTAGGATCTCAGTTGTGCCCACAATGATTGGAGCCTCGGGATTTTCTTTGCGGTCCCCTGTCAGGATCCCGCAATGGGCAGGGCCGAATTCATGGCAAAATTGCTGATAAATGGAATTCGAAAGGGCCTTGAGCGGAGAGGCATACCAGACCTTGAGATCCCGGGCCGAATATGAGCGAATGGTCTGTGAGGCTATCCAGGTCTTCCCGGCGCCCGTAGGTGCGCTGACTAGGACATCATAATCCCTGACTAGATCCAGGGCCTCCAGCTGAAAAGGATCAGGCGTAAATGGTTCAGCATTAGGGACTCCGATCTTGCGAAAAATCGGTTCAAGAGATGAGTCTATCCTGGGTTTTCCGTAATCGGCGTCCCTAATTCTGGTGGGCCTTCTCTTGCCCGACGATGGTTTATTTGGCCTGCGTTGATGTTTGCCTTCCAAAATGGAGCCCTGAATGCGCACATTTGGCCTAAGGGCGGCCTGCACTAAAAAGAAATCATCAAGAGTGGGCCTGATGTAGCCAGACGCACCCATAGACGGTGTCCCCTTATGCAGGTTAGGGGCTTTGGCCTGTGCGGGTCTGCGGCGTATGGGTTTAGCACTCGAACTGTCGGCGAATCACTTTAACGCCACAAGTTCCGAGGAGATCAGGTTCATATCCGGAAGATTATGCTGCATAGCCATATCCATATTCATGGCACACAGTTTCTTTCTTTCTTCATCCACAGGAATATCACAACCGCACACGACCTTTAGACCATTGAGGTAGATCTTTTCAGCTGCCTCCCTCACAAAAAGCCGTGCCGCTGCCTGCATAAATGAAGGGGATCGGTTCTGTCCGACTTCACACATTGCCGCCTTGTGGCAGAGTGCATCTCCCACTTCAGCCCACGTCATCATATCAGCAAGCAGGAACATAACATATTGGGATCTGGTCAATTTATACTTCCTGGTACTCAGGATAATCTCGTTCATTGCCCGGATCCACTCAGCCAGTAGGGGGCCGGCGTATTCTTCAGACAGCCTGTCCAGGCGTTCGGCCATTTCCAGATAGAAGCCGCCCTTGGACCTGACGGTATTCCTCAGCCTGAATGTGGAGATGATATTTTTCTGTATTTCGCTTGTGCCTTCATAGATGGTAAGGATCTTAATGTCTCGCTTGATCTTCTCAACCTCATATTCCTTTATGTAACCGTATCCCCCAAAGGCTTGGAGCCCATCGTTGGCCATTGCATCGCCGGCTTCCGTGGCAAAATACTTGGCAATGGAACCCTCTACCTGCAGACCCCCGTGACCGGTATCAAGCCTCTGGGCAGTCTTTTCTATATATGCACGGGCCGCCTCCAGCCGAACGGCGTGCGGAACCAAAAAACTGTGGGTGTAACCTTGCTTTTCGGCAAGTGTGGTCCCGAACTGAACTCTTTCCCTGGAATAGCTGACAACTCTCTCCAAAGAAGCCATCCCCCCGCCGAGGCCAAAGGCCGCGACCATCAGTCTGGTGTACCCAAAAACCTCGTTCGCCTGTTTCAGCCCCTGACCCTCAATGCCCCCCACAAGGTCTTCGACAGGTACAAATAGGTCTTCCATGACCAGGGGACACGTGTCGGAAGCCCTGATCCCGTGTTTATCTTCATGCCTGCCTGGAATAAGGCCGTCGGCCCCGGCCCCCACGATAAAAAACGAAGGCCCTTCCGGGGTATCGGCCAGGATTGTGTAGATATCGGCCACACCCCCATTTGTAATGAACTGTTTTTGTCCATTTAGCTTGTAGCCCTTAACTCGACCGGCTTCGTCCAAGACCCTCTCGGCCTTGGTCTTGAGTGACTGGACATTGGATCCGGCTTCAGGTTCGGTAACGGCATAGGCCACCACAAGGCCCTCCTCCGCAATCCTTCCAATGTATTTCTTTTTCTGTTCCCGGGTAGCGCCTACTCTGATTGGGTCCATTCCCAGGCATATGGCCAAAAAGGAAGTAGCTACGGACAAATCCATCTTTGCCATCCTCTCCGATAGAACTGCGATATCTGACGCCCCGGCCCCAAGCCCCCCATATTCTTCCGGGACAAAAATAAGATGCAGGGCCACATCAGACCCCAACATAAAGCGGATAAGCTCCGTAGGAAACTCACCCACACGGTCCATTTCCAGTTTGGCCTCCAG
>JAXHTA010000541.1:0-2671 GCA_034190285.1 Thermodesulfobacteriota bacterium
AGCTTACTTACCGCTCCAGATGGGCTACATGAGGCCGAATGAACACTGCTCCACCCACCGGTCTCCGATAGATGGACTTTATATGGGGGGCGCCTGCACCTATCCGGGAGGTACGATATTGCTTTCCAACGGCTATCTCGCCGCGGATGCGGTAGCTGAGGACCTTGGGATCGACAAGTGGTGGAAGGAACCAACCATGATTACACGGGCAAAGGAGCGGGGGCTGCTCTGAGTGTTTGAAATGTGAGCTCTCGAGAGGATTGGGAAGACATTAGAGATCCACATGGCCGCCTGTATGGGAAGTCATACCCAGACTTCTGAGAAGTGATTTTGATAAGTAGTAAACTGCTAGGATCATAAAAAGTTAGTTTCTTGAAAATGAGGTGCTTTGATCCGTAACAAGCTTACATTTGTCTTGAAGGTCTATAGTGTCACCTATAATTTAACTTAAGAAAGGAAGCTGCTTATGGGAGAAAAAGAGTATCTGGTCGGTGTTGACACAGGGGGTACGTTCACTGATTGTGTGGTAATGGATGAAGAGGGGGAGATTACTATAGGTAAGTCACCCTCCACGCCTCAAGATTTTTCCCTGGGGATATTAAACTCCATTGAGGTTGTCGCTGAGGAGTTGGGCCTGAGCAGGGATGACTTACTTAAAAAGACGAAGCTATTCAGCCACGGCACTACCGTAGCCACTAATGCCACTATTACACGTCAAGGTGTGAAAATCGGCTTTATTACCACCAAGGGCTTTGAAGACACCCTCTTCATTATGAGGGGGAAAGGCAGGGTGGACGGTCTTCTGGAGATGGAGATCAGGCATGAGAGTGTGGCGAGAAAACCTGAACCACTATTACCCCGCAAACGCGTCAAGGGCGCTATCGAGAGAGTGGACTGTTTCGGCAATGTGGTCGTGCCGTTACAGGAAGAACATTTGAGAGTTATCATAAAGGAACTGGTTGAAGAAGAGGGAGTAGAGGCTATAGGGGTATGTCTCTTGTGGTCCTTTGCTCATTCTGAGCATGAGAGGCGGATCAAGGAATTGATAAATGAGATGTATCCACACATCTATGTCACAGTTTCTTGTGACTTGGTTGCCGCTGTTCATGAATACGCCAGGAGCAATACCACCGCTATTGATGCCTTCGTAGGGCCTCTTACGCGCGTCTATTTCGACTCACTGAGAAAGAAGCTTGGGGACTATGGGTATAACAACCCGATTATGATTATGCAATCATATGGCGGGGTCGTGGATGTGGAGGACGTGAGGCCCGTTTTTACCGCCGTGTCCGGGCCTGCCGGCGGGGTGATCGGCGCCAGGTACTGGGGAGACATCCTGGGAATGGAAAATATAATATCTACTGATGTAGGGGGAACGAGCTTCGATGTGAGTGTGATACCGCACCGGGAAAGGATCTTTGCCAAGGAACCCTACGTTGGGAGATTTCGAGTCCTAATGCCGACCATTGATATTGTTACTATTGGAGCGGGAGGCGGCAGTGTTGCATGGGTTGATGAAGGCACCAAGACCTTGAAAGTAGGACCTGCTAGTGCAGGTGCCGAGCCCGGTCCCGTATGTTACGGCAGAGGGGGTGATAAGCCTACAGTTACTGATGCAGATGTCGTATTGGGATACATCGATCCTGAATATTTCCTGGGCGGCAGGATCAAGGTAAGCAAAGAAGCGGCCCTTAAGGCAATAGAGGCCTTGGGGAAACAGATTGGGCTTGACGCGGTTGAAACGGCCGCCGGCATTTATGATATTCAGAACGAGCATATGATTGATCTTATCCGGTCTGTCATGATTGAACGCGGATACGATCCCAGGGATTTTTCAGTATTTGCCTTTGGCGGTGGAGGCCCCACTCATGCTGCAACCTATGGCCCCGAGAACAAGGTGAAGAATGTCGTGATGTTCCCCACATCTTCTGTCTTTTCGGCCTTCGGGATTGTGACCTCCGATGTAGTTCATACCGCGGAGTTATCCAGGCGTTTCCGGTTTCCGGTTGATACCAAGGAGGTTAACGCCATTTTTGAGGATTTAGAGACCCGGATGCAAAGCAAGCTGGGGCACGCCGGATTTGAAGATAGTGAAATTGCCCTGCTGAGGACTCTGAAGATGCGTTATGGGATGCAGGTTCATGAGATAAGGGTGCCGGTAGAAAGAAAGAATTACAGCGATGAGGACATGGAGACTGTTAGTGATGATTTTGAGAGACGTTATGAAGAAATATACGGCAAGGATACCGGGTACCGGGAGGCTGGCATTGATATAGTCTCTTTTGAAGTAGAGGCCGTTGGGCAGATTAAAAAGCCCAATATAAAGAAGCATGAGATAGCCGGGGAAGATGCTTCGCAGGCGATCAGGGAGAAGAGGGACGTGTTCTTCCGCAAGGCAGGGGGATTTGTGGGAACGAACATATATGAGATGTTGAAGCTTAAGGCCGGGAATCTCATAGCGGGGCCGGCGGTTATCGAGGCCCCCACTACTACTGTCGTGATTCTTCCTGAGCAACTGGCCAGGGTGGATGAGTATCTGAATATAGTTATTTGAAGGAGATGATGGACATGGGTATAGGAGAGATTGACCCAATCACTTATGAGATATTGAGGCACAGGCTTTTTTCTATTCTCCAGGAGGGAAGGTATGCAATGGCCCGTGTATCCGGCT
>JAXHTA010000542.1:0-2667 GCA_034190285.1 Thermodesulfobacteriota bacterium
TTGAAGCGAAGCTGGGAGAAGAAATCAAGGACCAGTTTTTTTGGATCACAGGACTGTTAAGAGAGAATTACGACCTGATCTATCCCTACTTAAGACCGGAGGGTAAGGTACCTATCTCGGCAGTCGGCTCTGACATGATTTTCAATTACGATATTTGCGCCAAGAGCATTATTCGGGACACGGGTAGACACTCTCCCGCACTTGAAATCTTATCCGGAGCAGTAAGGGAGTGGCTTCACGAGACAATCGTAGAAAGGTTGCTGGATAACGGCATAATCTCCACGAGGCCGGTCATTCATGAAGGCAATATCCAGAATATTGATGAACTGGGTGGGTATGGACCTTTCTTGATGATAACCGCCAAGAAAGATGCTGACGGTCATCCTACCTTTCCCGAGACCTTTGGGGGAGGCATTGGGGTTGAGAGGACCCTCTATGCCGTCACCCGGGGTCCCCAGCTTGACAAAATTGATGACGTCACCTTCTTTGGGAAAAACCCTGACAGCCATCAGATTTATCTTTTTTAGCAAAGCCACTTTAGCAGTCCTCGTATTCAGGCTGCAGCCACCGGTTTTGACGAAGACAACCGGGTTAAGCCGACGCTTGCGCGTCGGCTTGAATCGCGAAGTTGACCTTGGCGCCGCGATTCAACAGCAAACCACCCCCGATGGATTATAGTCAGGACCTATTGTAATTCAAACCCCTTCTCCGTAATAAGCCTGAAAAAAGCATCCACCACTTCGGGATCATAGGCCACCGCCCTGTGCTTCGCGATCTCCTCCAACGTCTTAACCGTCCCGAGTGTCGGTCGGTAAGGCCGGTGAGAAGACATAGCCTCAACAACATCAGACAAGGCCAATATCCTCGCTTCCAGGAGGATCTCCTCACCCTTAAGTCCGCGGGGATAACCTGAGCCATCCATCCTTTCATGGTGTTGGTAAACCATCTGGGCAATGGGCCAGGGAAATTCTATTTCCTTCAATATGTCATAACCCGCCTCACTGTGATCCTTGATTAGGCCGAACTCGTTATCATTCAGGTGCCCGGGTTTGCTGAGGATGTCTGCCGGCACGGCCATCTTGCCGATGTCATGGATAACTCCAGCCAAAAGCAGGCCGTCAATCCGGTCCTCGGAAAGGCCCATCTCCTTGGCGACGGCACAGCTGATTTCACTCACCCGCCGTTGATGACCCGCAGTATAAGGGTCCTTTTTTTCCACTATAAGCGCCATGGCCTGGACGATGCCCCCCATAGCTTCCCGCAACTTTGTAAGACTTAGTTCAAGTTCCCGCTGTACCCGCCTGCTCTCAGTAATATCTCTGAAACTCCACACCCTCCCGATTGTCTTTTCCCCTACCTTTTGCGGCAGTGAGTATCGCTCGAAGATCCTTCCATCTTTAAACTCAATAATATCGTAGCTCTCTGAGTTTGGCTGATCATACACTTCCCCCACTTTCTCCAAAAAGGCTTCGCTGTCCTTTACCTGCTCCAGGAAAAAACTCAGCATCAGATTATCATCTCTGTCCTTTACAACGGACTTGGGGATCCGCCACATCTCTTCAAGCCTTCGATTAAAGCTCGCTATTCTTCCGTCTGTATTCACAACAAGAATTCCATCCGCGGTCGATTCAAGTGTTGCCCGGAGAATAGAAATGGATTCCTTGGTCTTCCGCTCTGCACGCTTACGCCTGAGAGTTTCCCTGCCAAATTCCTCAATCTTATGTTCCAATTCCTCGTAAGTTGGTTTATAAGCCATGCGTATAAGCCTTTCTTTTCAGCCCATCGAAAAAATGACAGGGAATCAGACCAATCACCAGCCCGAGACAATTTCAGCCTCTTATTTATTGACGGAGAAATATACGGGAATCATACCTGTGTCAAGTCAAAACACCCCCATGGCTCCGAGGGGTCTAGCACAAAGCCCGGGATACTCTCGACTATTGAGATGTGTTTATTGCCCTGCACACAGGGATCTAAACGCCAAAGGTTTCATCTCATCTTGCCCGGCCCCTTTCTTTTTTTGGGCTTGAGACCGAACTTTCACCAAGTGGAACACCGGGCCGATGCCCATATGTTCATTTCTGTATTGGCTTGCCATATCCTTCACAGCATTGAGTTCAGGCTGCGTCAACACCGTGACCGTCGGTCATGGGCAACCATAAGAGATATCCTACCCACTCATCAGAGGCTAACCATCGAATATGATGTCAAAGAACAAGACCGGGTGTGCAGGCATCATCTGAGACTATGCAGCGCCGCCGAGTATGAGCATAAGCAGATATATGAGCGTCTGGGACTTAGAGCAGTGCCACTGCCGAGGAAAATATATAATGCAAAATGAGTAGTGACCATAAAATCCGCAAAAGCTACTCCACATGCGGGTCTGTCATCAAATTTGGCAACCTTGGGCTAATAAAAAAGCCCTCAAAAGAGCGTAATTGTCCGCTCTCCAGAAGGCCTTTATAAGGATTCATCCGAAAAACTCATCATGAGTTTTCCTTTGTCCGCCGCCTCTTCCTAAACAAACCAAACATGCCGGGCATTCCTGAAGCAAGAAGCAGCAGGGTGGCAGGCTCAGGAATGACAGCAGAAATGCTGCCGCTCTGGAGATCAGCATAATTTTGATCTCCTCAGGAATCGCCCAAGGCATTAATGGAGATGTCCAGG
>JAXHTA010000543.1:0-2663 GCA_034190285.1 Thermodesulfobacteriota bacterium
TCTCTCAGGTGATCTCAAATGATACCGCAAGGGCAATTCTTGAGGCTCTCACAGATGAATCGATGTCAACTTCCGATATTGCTGAAAAGCTCGGTATTCCTCTGACAACGGTACAGTACATGGATCAAGACACGTGGGCTTCCTGGGCCGTTATAGGAATTGACACAACGACCTGGGATTGGCAGATAGCCGGCCCACATTGGTTTATGAAGGTACCTGCGCATGGGATCACCTCCCAAGTTCCGGGAGGCAGACTACCAGGCTCTAACAGTTTGTTAAGGTGAAAATGATTCTGGATCAAGGCCCATGCATGGCGTTGGGTTCGAACATCTGAGGCAAGCTCGGCAAAAGCGGCCAGGTTGGACACGGGAGGTAGCACTTTGCACAATGATCTTGACAGGCGCAAAAAATCCAGGAGGGATATTAGATGGCCCGTTGCCGTATCGACTGATGGTGGCATAATAGAAGGGGAAGCGCAAAATATCAGTTCTGAAGGCATATTCATCACTTGCGAGGAGCCATTGCACCTTCATGAAGTTTTCAGCATCTCCATTTTGCCCCCCAATCATGAAGTCATCGGGGTTTCGGGAAAGCTGATCTGGTCGGATTTCTACGGAATAAACGGAGAGGGCAAGAACGTCTGTATGGGCGTTTGCCTTTTGGAAATCTCTGATGAAGACCGCATGTTTTTGGAGAACATCGCCGATGCCTCCCATCTCTGACTTCCGATTTGCCGCCGAGACGTGGTCCGAAAATGCCTGTGTTCCGGAATCTCTGTTTCAGGCTCAGATGTTATTGGAGATAGGTATCCATGTCATGTGGGCGCGGCCAGAGTCCATTGTAACTACCTGAAGAAACCCTTAGGGAATACTGGAGTATTGGAATGGTGGTTACCTATCAGCCCCTTTATCGCCCATAAGCCAAAGCGCGGAAATATGCTCGTCAATTGTGTTACGGACCTCTTCCGGCAGCGTATCATCTTTGCCATTGTAGCATGCCAGGAACTTATAGTATTCTTCGATTGAATCTAGAAACGCCGTGGGGTCTGACCTTAATTCGTCATTGGATTTGCTTAATTCATCAGCCTTCAGATAAAATCTCATCCCGTAATCATCAAAACGCTCAAGCATATCGGGAATAACCTTATCCTCCAAGATATAGTCTATGGCTTGCTCCTTAAACTTGGATTCACTCGGCAGTACTAAGGGGTCGCCTTTCCTTTCATTAGGGTCTTCAGATTTCAGATCCGGTGGAATTACCATGTCTTTTACCTGGAAGGTCTCTTCGTATCGCTTCAAGGGCCACACATAGCTTCCATCGGATGCTATTATCTGGATATCAATCTGTAAATAGGCCGTCATAGTGTGTGTTTGGACCTCGTAAGGCGTTTCTTCTGCTACTTCTGCCTCGATCTTCGGCGGAACAGCAGGGATACTTTCCTCAATCCTTTCCAACTCGTCCTTTATTCTCCCTTTAGACAAGTTGCCCCTGTCTCTTTTCGAGGTCAGGGCACGGTTCAACTCGGCCTTTCGCATCAAGAGCTTAGTATATTCTTCATTGTCGATGATCTTTTTTACCATGCGTTTTCTAATTTTCCATTCTGAAGTCAATGATTTATCTAATTTCAGAGAGTTTATATAACCAGTAATGACCCCATTATAGCCCCTTGACAGAATCGGCCCCCAGTCTATGTCTTTTGACATATTCACTTCGGAAATCGTTCCGTTTTCCTGCAATGTTTCAAACCCAAGAATTATGTTCTTGAATCTCTTGTTTTCCATCCTGTTTTTCATAAGCGTCTTTAGCTTGTCGGTAGTGTATTGACCAATGCCAGTATCGCGAATTTCCTGAAAAAAATTCCAAAAAACTAATTTCAAAACGCTCGTTTTTGTTATTTGTTCCCATGCCTCTTCTATGAGGTCCTGGGTCAGACGTGTCTTTGCGAGTTGCTGTTCGGCAGAACGAAAACACAGGATAGCCTTACCGTAATTGCCGGTTGCCACATAATGGTGGCCTCTTTGATAAAACCGATTGAATGCTTTGAGAAATGCCCGGGTCATGATCTCCCGGGTATCAAGAAAATCCGGTTCCACTTCAGTTATGTTTTGCGAATATGCTACTATCTGGGGAATCTCACGGGCATTTTGAGCATCCACAAGGCTAATATAGTGTTGCTTGAGGTATGCTGACTTTGTTTTTTCATAGTAATCTTCTACATTGGAATAGCCAGGATTGAATTGATGCAGGGCATTAAACGCCCTGAAGGCATCATCTGTTTGACCGGCATCCACGAATTGCTTCCCTATTTTAAACGTCGCAGCAGTCCAGGCGGACATTGACTGGATCATCAATTGGCTTACTTTATAATGCTCAGGCATCGTTTGTCTTGCTTTGATCAAGGCCTCCATTGCCTCAAGAATTCTGCCATTAGCTTGCAGATCCTTTGATTTGACGTAGTGTTTATCAGCCTCCACATACTTTTCCGCTCTTTCTAATTCACGCCTGGAATCAAGGTCTGGTCTCAGAAAATCAGCAGATTCAAAGAACTTCAAAGAGCGTGGGAAGTCTCCTTTATTTCGCTCCTTGAGTCCGGCCTTCATAAAATAGTCATATCCGCGATCCCGCCATTCCTCTATAATAGAATCTATCTCCGGATCATCGTC
>JAXHTA010000544.1:0-2660 GCA_034190285.1 Thermodesulfobacteriota bacterium
TGGGAAAGACTCAAGAACGGGTTGTCATCAAGCTGAGTATCTGTCTTGGCAACCTGTATAAGGAAGCTGAAGTCAACCTGACGGATCGTTCCGGGTATAACTATCAGATGCTTATTGGGCGAAGCTTTATGGAGGGAAATATTATCGTGGATCCTTCTTTGAAATATACGACTCAGCCGGAATGCTTGAGGAGAACGGACTGTGACTAAAAGACATGTCTTGATCCTGGCCTTGAGCCTGACGCTCTTTGGTCTCAGTATTTTTGTCTATAAAGTCTTGTTTTTGCAATTCCCCCTTACCCCACAAACTCAATCAGAAAAATGGGACGTAGAGGTACGTATCTCTTTTATGGCCCATAATACACCCGTTAAGGTATCCCTTTTCATTCCTCAGACTACAAACCACCATGCCATTATAGATGAAAGTTTTGTCTCGAGAGGGTATGGACTTGTGACAAAAAAAGTGAATGAAAACAGACTAGCCGTCTGGTCCATCCGAAAGGCCAAAGGGATGCAAACATTATACTATCGAGCTGTAGTCCGTCAAGTGTCGGGAAGGCGACCGGCTGCAGTCTCAAAGTCTCCTGCGGTTGAACCTCATGAATTGGAAGGTCCGTATCTGGTTGCCGCAGAATCCCTGATCTCAGAAATTCAGGCAAGTTCCGCAGATCTAGAAACGATGGTGGCTGAATTAGTACAGCGTTTCAATAATCCTCAAGACATGGGAAATGTTACCTTATTACTCGGTAGACAGCCCTCTTCTTTGAAAAAGATGGAAGTAGCACAGAAAGTGTTGGCACTAGCCGGCATACCAGCAAAGGTAGTACATGGAATTCTTCTACAGGAGTTTCAGAAGGATGTTTCCCTAATTCATTGGTTATATGTTTATGAAAACGGTATCTGGCAGCCTTTCGATTCTGTCACAGAGGCAGTAGCTATCTCTGATAAGTATCTTATGTGGTGGCAAGGGGCATATCCTCTGGTCAAACTTCGAAAGGGCACAAAACTGGAAACAAGAATTTCAGTGAGTATGAGCAAAGAAGAGGCCTTAGCTGGAGTCACTCAACTCGGCCAGCTTACCGATACGTTTTTCTTAAAGTTCTCTCTATTGAATCTCCCCATCGAAGCACAAGCGGTATACCGAGTATTGCTGGTTTTCCCCATTGGTGTCTTCCTGCTCGTAATATTGCGAAATATGATCGGGCTTAAGACGTTTGGAACTTTTATGCCCGTACTGATTGCTTTGGCCTTCCGGGAAACCCAGTTGCTATGGGGGATTGTTCTATTCAGTATCATTGTCGGGTTTGGGTTAAGTATACGCTTTTATCTTGAACAATTGAAACTATTGCTGGTACCACGTCTGGCTTTTGTTCTCATCGTAGTCATTTTATTAATGGCTTTCTTCAGTGTCCTCACCCACAAGCTGGGACTTGGGCGAGGCCTTTCTGTTGCACTGTTCCCCATGGTGATTATCACTATGACTATAGAGAGGATGTCTATAGTGTGGGAAGAAAGAGGGGCAACTGAAGCTCTCAGCCAAGGAGTGGGAAGCTTGGTGGCTGCCGTTCTTGCATATATAACAATTAACATTAACTATATGGAACATCTGGTCTTTGTTTTTCCGGAACTCCTTTTTGTGTTGCTGGCCGGGGTAGTTCTTTTAGGGCGATACTCAGGTCTCCGACTGCTGGAACTTCGGCGTTTCATGTCGTTGACAAAGGCGCAAGAGTGATGTGGACTCTGGCTAAAAAACTTTCAGCTATGGGCACTTTGGGGATAAATAAGCGAAATGCGCACTATACCCTACAGTATAACCCACGTCATTTGTATCCTCTCGTGGACGACAAACTGCGCACTAAGCAACTAGCGGAAAGAGCTGGGATGGCTGTCCCAAAACTATATGGAGTTATTGAAACTCAGAGGCAGATAAAGGATTTGGATTCAGTACTCGAGCCATATCAGGATTTCGTTGTAAAACCTGCCCGAGGAAGCGGAGGAAATGGCATATTGGTTTTCACAGGAAAATCAAAGCATCAGTACCGTAGAGTCGATGATATGCTTGTCTCTCAGGAGGAACTAGACTACTATTGTTCTAATATTCTAAGCGGTATATACAGTCTTGGCGGACATCCAGACAAGGCCTTTATCGAATACCGTGTGTGTTCTGATCCGATATTTGATGGGATCAAATATCAGGGACTCCCTGATATCAGGATAATCGTGTTTCTCGGAATACCTGTTATGTCTATGGTCCGGTTGCCAACAAGACTTTCCAAAGGAAAGGCAAATCTACATCAGGGCGCTATTGGCGTTGGTATCGATATGAAAACTGGTCATACACTGAAGGGGGTCTGGCGTAACGATATCTTGGATGAGCATCCTGACACTGGAAATTCTGTAAAAGGCATAGCAATTCCCTGTTGGGAGGATTTATTGACTCTCGCGGCTCAGTGCTACCAACTTACCGGTCTGGGATACCAGGGTGTGGATATTGTATTGGACAAACATTTAGGCCCATTGATTCTGGAAATTAATGCTCGCCCAGGGCTTAATATTCAAATAGCCAATCATGAGGGATTGTTGCCCCGTCTGAAACTTATTGAACAGCACTATACAGAAATAGCTACTGTTTCTGAGCGAGTAGCCTATGCAAGAGAGAAT
>JAXHTA010000545.1:0-2650 GCA_034190285.1 Thermodesulfobacteriota bacterium
AATACGATTTTATCTTCCAGTTCTTTAAAGCGGGTGAACTCTTTCCCATTGTCGACCGTCAATGTGTTTCGCATCTTTTTTGGAATGCGCCAGAAGGCTTCATACTTTTAGATATAAGAGATGCTGCTTTTTTATCAATAAGCTTGGCGGCTATCAAGTAGCGACTTTTACGTTCAACATAAGTGGTAAAATATCCGGTAATCCTTTTGCCTTCAACGATATTCCCTCCCAAAAAAGATCATCGGTAAATAGTCTCATGGCTGACACGCATTTCAGAATTTTCAGGATACTCAAATTTTAATTTTTCAGCAATTATTTCTGGTGAACAGTCCTCTTTCAGTTTATTGATTACATATGTTACCAGACGATAATTAGATTGATAGTTATGATGTTGGGCTTTGAGATGACGATTAAGCTTTTATTCACTCATCCATTTTTGTCTTTGCCTTTTCCTTGTAAAGTAGTTGAAGGAGTGAGTCGGTTCTGTGTCGATACCTCTTTACCGTACGCATCTTTTCCATAATGCCTATAGCATCGTCAATTCTTCCAGACTTTGCATAATGGATGGCGAGGTTAATTGCTGCCTCGGTAAATGAAGGGTCGTTGCTGATTGCTCGCAAATAAATGGTTTCAACACTTTTTGGACTTGGATTTCCATTTTTTTCTATAGCGTTCATCCAGGCCATGATGAGTTCACGATAAAGATTGCGAAGTATGAGGGAACATGGTATGGTACGCATTCCTTTCTCGAGAACCTGTGCCCGCACCACAAAAGGTTGATCATCTGTGAATGCAGCGGCAACTAGTTGTTGGCGTACTTTTTTTGCTTGCATTATATGGTAAAGTGCTTGTTCTGAATCCACATTGGCATATGTTTCTAGCTCCTCAATGTTCGAATACAACGATTTAAATGTTGGAACGAAGGCATTGTGACCGAGTCTTCGTGCAGCAGTAAATTCGAGGAATGGGTGATCATCCACCAACAGTCTTGTATGTGCGGTCCATTGCTTGATCCCCTCAGGACCGAGAAAAAATAGAGAAAGTAGGTCGGTAACCTGCTGAAGATCAGCATGGGCAAGCACATCTTCCAGTTTGCGATGCTTTATCCGCTTCTGGAGTTGCAAGACGTCGATACCAAACATTCCTTGGTGCAAAATTAGAATTCCCTCATGTTTATAGAGCCAGAACGAAGCCTGGGGAAACACCTCAATTCCAGCACGTACCATCGCCTTGGTTTCTTCGACGTCCTGACCGTAAAAAGGGATCCACTGAGCTACTACACCTCCAGGATTTAATACCCGCTTAGCTTCTTCGTAAAATTCTTTCGTATAGAGATTGGTGGTACCTGCGGACCAGGCCTGCAGAGGTTCCAGGACAATGATATCATACATTTTATCAGTAGAACGCATAAATGCTCGTCCGTCATTATGATAAACGTGTACTTTTTTATTATCAAAAAGGCTTTTATTAGCCTTGCTGAACCACTTGCGAGACAGAGCAATTACTTCTGCATTGATTTCCACGCAATCAACACTTTTCACACCGTGCTCGAGGATGGCGCTAAAAGTCTGACCAGTTCCCAATGCAATTCCCAGACCTCTCTTTGGGTTTTTCACAAAAAGTGCTGGGAGGTGGCCTAGGAGATGATGTTTCCCTATTGTACTGGCTACCCAGGCAGAATTGATCCAAAGAAAACGCTCTCGGTTTCGATCCTCGGTAACCATCACATCACTGGTTAGCCCCTCACGAAACTCAAGGATACGCATATTGTGCGGGAGTCTTGTTTCATAAAGTGCTTTGGGTATGTCCGGGAAGAAATGCATCAGTAAGCATGTTATGGTAGCAAGGGCGATAATATTGTATGCGCTACGCCTATTAATGATTCGGGGAACCAAGAGCAGTGCAATTCCTATACTGGTAATTGTGATAGTCGTAACAGAAATTGCAAGGCCCATATACGGGAGCATTACGAATCCTCCAAACAAACTACCAATGATGGCACCGATAGTATTTGCTGCATAAAGTGTTCCAAATGCCTGAGCACCGTAAGAGACACGGGATGTTATAGAAAGGAGAGGAAGAATAGCAGCAATAAATGATGTGGGAGGAACAAGCATGAAAAAGATTACAAAGAGGGCCATCAGAGAATTGCCCTTGGCGAAATCAACAAAGTATGTTGGTTGTTCTGTAAAGAGGAACATCATTGTGGGAATTAAGCTCACCCAAACCGCAGTCAAGATGGCTAAATATACGATGGATTTACAGATTTGTTCCTTAAATGTACTGCTGGAACGAGCCTGAGCTATAATACAAGAGGCCAAATATCCTCCACATGCAATTCCGATGAGAACTGCGGCGAGCACTTGGGTATAGGCATAAACAGTATTCAGTACAATGAGGGCAACCATACGTGTCCACACTACCTCAGCGCTCAGGCCAATGCCCCCTCCCAGGGCGGCAGCAATAAGAAAACGAACTTCTACCCTTGTGCGGGGAGGATCATCGGTGATACTAGTTTCAACAATTGTGTTTGTATGTGACTGAGAGAGAGAACGGTCAATGATAAAGGCAATACCAGCAGCCAGCAGTGCAAGGGATCCACCAAACAGAACACTACGTGTGAGACCTATCCATTCAATAGCCACGTAGC
>JAXHTA010000546.1:0-2647 GCA_034190285.1 Thermodesulfobacteriota bacterium
GCCCAGCCTCCCTCCGTATCGGATACTGCCGAAACCTCGCTCCTCTGTCCCGATGCCCGCAGACACTAGGCCGCCCAGCGTGTCCTTTGCCTGTCTGGTTATGACATTAATCACCCCGTTTACTGCATTGGCTCCCCATAGGGCGGCCCCTGGGCCGCGGATCACTTCAATACGCTCCACATCTTCTATAAAGGTATCCTGGACGTTCCAAAAGACGCCGGAATATAATGGTGTGTATACACTCCGTCCGTCTATCAGAACTAACAGTTTATTGGCGAAACGACCATTAAAGCCGCGGGATGTGATGGCCCACTTGTTGGCATCTATGCGAGCGACCTGAAGTCCCGGCACCATGCGTAATGCCTCGGGGATACTCGTTGCGCCGGAACGTCGGATGTCCTCCTGTGTAATGACAAAGACCGCTGCCGCAGCCTCGGAAAGCATTTCCCTCTTTTTTGACACTGAAGTGACCTCAAGTTTGAGAAGGTCCTCGATGCTCAGTTTCTTGAGATATATTATTTCTTCATCCACATGAGCTTCGCCGGCCAGGCAGATAGATATTGCCGACAGGCACAGCAGAAGACTAATCACTGTAACGGTCAGATATGTCGCAATGAAGCCCGTGGTCCGCGAGCCCCCTGTCTTTTTCAGATAAATCATTTAAATTTCGATCTCTCTCTTTTTCCCTCAACTATATAGAGGAAAACTATTCAAAAGGAATAATAAAGCTGAACTCGGCCCCCTTCCCTTTCCCTTCGCTCGTTGCCCAGATCTTGCCGCCATGGAGTTCCACAAGTTTTTTTGTCAGCGTCAGCCCCAAGCCTGCCCCCTGATGCTCACGGCTTAAGGACGCATCAACCTGTTCAAAGGGCTCAAACACTCTGGTAAGGTCCTGCGCGTGCAGGCCGATACCTGTGTCGATAACGCTGATCCGTATCGATTCCCGCTGTAAAACTTGCCCTTGGTTCTCGGTTTCCGGTCTTTGATCGGAACGCTTGGGCCCAGGATCACCACCTGGAGACGATAAGTTATCCGCGCTATCAGCCATAAGAGTGATTATACCTCTGTCAGGAGTAAATTTGAGGGCATTTGAAAGGAGATTATCTAATATCCGCCGGAGCTTTTGCTCATCTGCCTTTATGACTTCCGGCACTTGACCCATCTCCAATGACAGATGAACCCCCTGCCTTGAGGCCGTCTCTTTGACTGAAGTAATACTATTGTCCAAAAGCGTCTTCAGACAGACGTCCGCGGTCTCCATCTCCATTTTGTCGGCCTCAATCCTGGAGATATCCAGGACATCATTGATCAGAGAAAGGAGCCGTCTGCTGCTTTGGCGAATATCTTCAAGATATTCCTCCTGGACATCGGTTAATTCCCCGCAGTCTTTGTCTGCAAGCAACTCGGTAAAACCTATGATGTGGTTTAAGGGGGTTTTGAACTCATGGGTCATGTTGGCAAGGAATTGCGTCTTGGCAATGCTGGCTGATTCTGCAGCCTCCTGGGCCTGCATTGCCAGCCTCAGCTCCAGCTCCCTTCCACTTTCTATACGACGGATCAGCTTGATCTTTTCCATGCATTTGTCCACGGCAATCGACAGCTCTTCCAGATCCAGGGGTTTCCTCAGATAGTTCATCGCCCCCATCTTCATGGCCTCTATTGCCACGTCTATCTCGCCATATGCCGTAACAACGATAGCCTGAAGGGTCAGCCTGCCCGACATCGCCTTTTTCATCAGCTCGATGCCGCTCATGCCTGGCATGCTTATATCCGTGATAAGGATGTCTATCTCATCACTTCTTTGTTCAAATATCTCAACAGCCTCCGGACCCGAACCCGCAGTGTAAACGGTATGGGCATGCTTTTTCAGAAACCGGCTTATCAATTGCACGGCCATTGGCTCGTCATCCACAAACAGCAGTGTCGCCATAGCTTTCACCTGAAACTTTCAATTTAGTTAAAAACGTCATGACTTTTACTCACCGGACGTCTCGTTCGCCCAGGCACAGGTAATGCGTTATTGTCTCTATAAATTCCCTTGTGTTGATAGGCTTTGTTATGTAGCCGGCACACCCTGCCTCTTCAGCCTTTTTTTCATCCCCCTGCATAGCATAAGAGGAGAGGGCCACGACCGCTATATCTTGAAGGGCAGTGGTCTTTCTGATGATGCGCGTGGCCGTTAATCCATCCATACCGGGGAGCTGTATGTCTACCAGAATCAAGTCCGGCCGATTCTCTTCTGCTAAACGGATCCCGGCCTCAGCATCCACGGCCTCCAGGATATGGTATCCGCCGATCGTAAGAAGCGCTCTGACTAACTTCATATTCATAGCGTCGTCTTCAATTACAAGGATCGTCTTGTTTTCCATAGACTGTCCTCCTTTTTCAACTTCTCAACAGGGCCTGGACCGGTATGACAAAGCGAAACGCGGTGCCTTTCCCTTCCCCTTCACTTTCGGCCCAGATTATGCCTCCGTGCAATTCCACCATTTTTCTCGTAAGTGATAGGCCTAGGCCGGTTCCCTGGTATCTGCGACTCGCGGAGCTTTCAACCTGCTCAAAGGGTTTAAAAATGAAGTCCAGGTGTTCTTGATCGAGGCCGATCCCGGTATCACTTACTGAAATCCGTATGAATTCTTGCATGGTC
>JAXHTA010000547.1:0-2645 GCA_034190285.1 Thermodesulfobacteriota bacterium
TCGACCCAAAGGGGTTTGCAAGACATTTCATTTATGCTGAAAAAGACCATCTCCAATTTCTCATAGAAACTCAGAGGGATATGGACCGACCGATTTATATTGTTCCACAGCTCATCCTTTACAGGAAGACCCCGGAAAAAGACCATTCAAGTCTTCTCAACATACTCTTTGGATTCAAGGAAAACCCTGGGATCATCAGAAAGATAGCCCTTCTATTCAGATATCATCGCCAGACCTTCATCGATTTTGGAACTCCTCTGGATCTGAAATCCTATCTGGCAGGCCAGCCCGCTACACGCTCCACCGAAGAGATGACTGGAGAGATCAGGCAAATGCTAATCGAGGACATTGACGCTCAGAAGAGGGTGATCCTCGGCCCTATTATGAAATCCAGGCAGCAGCTCAAGGAAAAGGTCCTCAAGGATATGGAAATAGCAAAGACTATTGAGGACATGGCCGGCGGTAATTCGAAAAGGCTAAAACAATATAGAAAAAGGGCGGGCGAATACTTCGATGAAATTGCCGCTGATTATAATATCGCTTACGTACAGTTCTTTTATATGGCCTTGACCTGGCTCTGGAAGAAGATATTCCAGGGCATTGATGTTCAGGCATCAGAGTTGTCCCTTGTGAGGGAGTGGGCCAGAAAGGGCTCCCTTATCTATGTCCCGTCTCACAAGAGCCACATAGATTATCTGGCCTTTAATTATGTCCTAAATGAACACCATATGCACGTCCCCAGGATTGCCGCTGGCAAGAACCTGGCCTTCTGGCCAATGGGACACATCTTCAGAAAATCAGGAGCCTTTTTCATTCGCAGGTCTTTCAAGGGGACTAGACTCTATCCGAAGATTTTTTCCAAGTATATCAAGGTTCTAATTGAAGAAGGGCATCCAATTGAGTTTTATATCGAAGGGGGGCGCAGCCGAAGCGGTAAACTGGTATTTCCGAAGACCGGATTTCTCTCCATCCTTCTTCGGGCCCATCAAGAAGGGTACTGTGATGACCTCGTGTTTGTCCCTGCCTCAATCAGCTACGACAGGATTCCGGAAGAGAAATCCTATCTAAAGGAATTGGGTGGTAGGGCCAAAAAAGATGAGAACTTCAAGCAGGTCCTGACTGCAAGACGTTTATTAAAGCGAAAATACGGAAAGATATATATCCGCTTTGGCCAGCCCCTTTCCCTTGAAAGATATCTTACTCAGAAAGGAGCCCAACAAAATGAGATCCACCAGAGCCTGGCCTTTCATCTGATCCAGTCCATTAACAGGGTGACTCTGGTGACCCCGCTGGCGCTTGTCGCCTCTGTTATTCTCACAAAACACAGAAGGGGTTTCCAATCTCATGAACTGGTTTCCACGGCACAGATCCTATTGGACTTCCTGAAAAAACATGAGATTCCTACAGCCACGACGCTTAACCATTTTCAGAAGACAGTGGGGGAAACCATTTCGCTTCTGGTCAATAGAAAAATCGTCAGTCTACTTGAGGACGTGGACGGCCAGGAGACCTTTTATTACGTAGATGAAGACAAGAAACCGTGGCTGGAATATTATAAGAATAGTATTATCCATTACTTTATCCCCCACGCCTTCGTGGCGGTCTCCCTCTTGACGGGGCAAGAGGAGATAAAGACTCAGGAGTCAATTCTGATTGATTACAGTTTCCTGAAAAACATATTCAAGAATGAGTTTGTTTATGATGACGATAAAGAACCCTTGGAGGAAATCAAGGGAGTAACAGCCTGTTTCTTGGATTCTTCCTTCATTACACAAAACGATGGTAATAGAGGATACAAAGTCACCAGATTAGGTTTTGACAAGTTGCCCATCTGGGCAGGGCTGGCAAAAACATTCCTTGAATCCTACTGGGTGGCCACCAGATCGTTGATTCAGCAGGGAAACAAGGCCATCAATACGGACAAGATGCTGAAACATATGAACTATATAGGACTGCGATTTCACAAACTAGGCCTAATAGACCATGTTGAGGCCATGTCACAGCTCAATTTCAGAAATGCCCTCAGCGCCATCAAGGAAGAAAGCTCCCGGGGTCAGGGACAATCAGATGAGGCAAATTCGCAGACCCGGGAAAGGCTATCCCGGCTCGGTCAGCGACTATACGAGCTGTCCAGATACAGGACATAGGAAAAACAAGTTTCGTCCGGGCACCATCTAATCTTCGGGGCGTCCTCCTCTATTCCGTTTCCTGAAATATTCCGACACGTAAGCCAGGCCCAACATCACTACGGCCAGGCCGAAAACCTTGATGACCGCCATGTCCTGGAAAAAGAACCTGGAGACAAAAAAGGCAAACATGACGGAAAGGACAAAACGTATAACGAAGATCTCAAAACTTCCCATAACACCCAGTGTGATTAACCCGGAATAACAATCCGGCTTTTTCACTCGTCGTAGTAATATTTAAGGAACGACTAGTCTTTGCTCGAAGGCTTTCTGAAAGGAATGACGGTCCTGCCGCCTTTGCCAGAGCCCTTTTTTTCATCTGTCTGGCCAGAGTCCTCCGCTTCTTTCTTGTCTGCAATCCTCTCGACCTCTTCCAGCCGCACGGCCCTACCACCCATCGTAAACGGGGCCCCGTCAATATAAGATCCCCGAAGGATCCACGTAACCGTGCGGGCCGGT
>JAXHTA010000548.1:0-2640 GCA_034190285.1 Thermodesulfobacteriota bacterium
GCCCAAGGTTTTTTTGGTTTTTCTGAAAAAGAAGTCCTCGGCATGAATTTAGAAGATACTATTTCACCCGGTGATAAATCGGCAAGAGTAGAACTTGCACTACTAATCGATACATTGCGGCAGAAGCCGGAAGAGCATCTCATAAGAGAAAGCGAGAACACACTTAAGTATGGAAAGACCGTATGGATTGTCTGGACATACAAGCCCACTTTTGACAACCAGGGAAATTTCAAGGAAATTCTCTGTATCGGTAATGACATCACACAAAATAAGAGGTCGGAAAAGGAAACAAGAATATTGCAGGACCAACTCCAGCGAGCTCAGAAGATGGAGGCACTGGGAACCCTTGCCGGCGGGGTAGCTCATGATCTCAATAATATACTGTCTGGGATCATAAGTTATCCGGAATTACTGTTAATGGATCTTTCCGAGGATAGCGCCTTGAGAAAGCCTATTTTGACAATTAAGAATTCAGGGGAAAGAGCAGCAGCTATCGTAAGTGATTTGTTGACCATGGCGAGAGGAGCAATTGCGATTACAGAAGTAGTGAACTTGAATGGGGTTTTACATGAATACTTGAAAAGCCCTGAGCATGCAAGATTACGATCGGACAATCCTAGAATAGAATTCGAGACTCGTCTTGATGCCACTCTTTTAAATGTACTAGGGTCTCCTGTTCATCTTTCAAAAGTTGTTATGAATCTGATCAATAACGCCGCAGAGGCCATGCCCGACGGGGGAAGGGCATTAATAGCCACAGAAAATCAATATGTTGACCGACCGATGAAGGGTTATGATTTTGTCAGAGCCGGCGATTATAGTACGTTATCCGTTACGGATACCGGAATCGGAATTTCCCCCAAAGACTTGGAAAGAATATTTGAACCGTTTTATACAAGGAAAGTGATGGGAAAAAGCGGAACCGGCCTGGGCCTGGCCGTTATCTGGGGTACGGTCAAAGACCACAATGGGTATATAGAAGTCCAGAGCAAGGTTGGAGAAGGTACCATATTCACTCTTTTTTTTCCGGTCACGCGGGAAGTACTATCGGAAGAAAAAATGGTCACATCTATGAAAAAATATGAAGGCCACGGTGAGACCATTCTAATTGTTGATGATATGCCCGAGCAGCGGGAAATCGCATCCGAAATGCTAAAAAAACTGGGTTATCTGGTTGCTTCGGCTCCAAGCGGAGAAGAGGCGCTTGATTATCTGAGGAAGAACTCTGCCGATCTCATAGTGCTGGACATGATCATGGGTCCGGGTATGGATGGACTTGAAACATACAAACGAATTGTCGAATTAATCCCCGGCCAGAAGGCGATAATCGCAAGTGGCTTTTCCGAAACTAAGAGGGTAAAAGAGGCCCAGAAAATAGGGGTCGGAGCTTATGTGAAAAAACCTTATTTGTTAGAGAAGATCGGGATGGCTGTCCGAAGGGAATTGGATCAATGAAGCCTTCTATTGTTGGCAGAAGTATTATGCGCAGTAGTGTTGTCATGTCTGATAATGCCAATTCAATGGAGAGTGATTGATGGTCTACAAGAATGAGACTGGAGCGGGTGATAAGAAGTCCCTTTTTGAGAGCAAATTATTAGGTGATTCGGCCTTGTGTGTCAAGCTAAATCCGCCTGCAGGATGTTGTGCGGGTTCAATTTTCGGGCGTGAAACGGGGACTTCTGCTCAGCAAGAGCGAGAATACCGACAGAGTGCAAAGGGGGTTGATCATGGAATAAAGAGGGAGGAAATAGAAGAAATCTGAGTAGAGCATCCCTGGAACCCAACTTTTTCTTTAAAAATCAGGCAGGGAAGACCACGCCTAAGGCGGGTAAATATCCGGATAAACAGGGTCCACATATAGATACTTATCAGACACCGGAAGTTGAGAGTCTGTATAGTCGATATGATATTCTGGAGTCATAGGTGGCGAATTCGCTTTGGGTGGCGGTCTCGCTTTCTGATCCCAAAGTCCCAGGTGCTTGAGGACCTTCTTGATTACATCCTCGTCTTATATCACACTGATTACTTGCATCTTTCCGGAGCATTTCGGGCACGTCAAGGGGTCCACTTCGTAAATCTTTTGGAGCATCTAGTGGAGCATCTAGGGACGGTCATAGTAAAATAAGTGGTATAGGGGACATCCATAAGAAACCAAGAAACTTAACAGGACGATGATTGATGGAGCGATATATTCACTATGTCTATATTAGCTCGCTTAGACGCACCAGGAATATGTGAGTAGAGAGGTAACATCCAAATAGATTAACTATACAGCTTATGCAAAGTCCGTCGCCTAACCACCGGATCCTCGTGCCAAGGTAAGCCCGAAACCTTGGG
Source organism: Thermodesulfobacteriota bacterium (assembly GCA_034190285.1). Taxonomy (GTDB): domain Bacteria; phylum Desulfobacterota; class DSM-4660; order Desulfatiglandales; family Desulfatiglandaceae; genus JAXHTA01. The sequence continues at coordinate 2,338 of JAXHTA010000548.1, forward strand.
ATTCCACATAAATCGGGATGAAATTGGTTGATGTTACCCAGTGGGTGATCGCATACGGCGAAAGTCCCACCTGAGTAGAGGTTAGCCACCAGCTCAGTAGTGAAATCCACGTGCAAACCCGGTAACGGGAGTACGAAGCTGGATGGGACAAGGGTGCAGGCTCTGTATTGAGCCCTGGTGCGCCGGTTAAAATCGGTAGGAGGTAGAGGATGAAAGTTCCTTACAGTGAAGATCTAGCCAGTCACACTGGCCCGGAGTCATGCACATGTATCGGTAACGGTACGTGTGAAGCGTTGACAGGGG
>JAXHTA010000549.1:0-2633 GCA_034190285.1 Thermodesulfobacteriota bacterium
CCACAAAGACCTGGACAAGGGAATTGTGTGTGACATGCCAATCGCCCCGGGTCATGCCATTAAAATACACTGTTGATCCAGCTCCCTTGCCTGTAATTGGATGCTCCAGACCCCATTTGATTGCTGGAAGCCATGTGTCGATCCGTGTGCCTGTAAGGCCAGTTTCATTATCAACTTGAAAATCAGTAATCGTGCTCATTCGTTCCTTATATGCAGTGGGAGAAAAAAACCATATTAAGACTGCTGCAGCAAATATAGGTGCCAAGTATTTTTTGCTCTTTCTGGCAATGAATAGGGTATAGCCAAATCCCACCATGCAAAGCCCTAGGAACCCACCTCTGGAGAATGTGAGCACTACTGCTGTTAAAACAACGGCCGTACCAGCAATTGGGATTATCTTTGTTTCGGATTTCAAGAAAAGGTGCAACAAGAACGGCAAGGCGCAGTTCAACAGGAAACACAGATCGTTGGGGTCGGCAAAAATTCCTGCATCAATAGACATGGTCCTACCTTCAGCAGAAACAATGCCGGAAAATAAACTACCTAAGGCCATGCCGACAGCACATGCTGCAAAAACGGCCATTATCAAGTCGAGCCTCTTAGAGCTATCAATAATCCTGATCATGATCAAGAAGACCAAAAAGTACTTATATGCCTCTTGTGTTTTATTTAACGTCGCCCCTCTATCCCAGGAATAAATTAGGCCAAAAGGCAAAATAATCATAAAAACGACCCACGCAATAAATATGGGATGTTTATAGGCTGTGATGTTATGGTACCTTTCACGTGTAAACACATATGTGACAACCAACAAAATGCCAGCTACTCGAACCACCTTCATTGTACCCAGGAGAGGAAAAAAGGTGTAGACGTGAGGGAAGAATGTGCATACAACGTACACCAGGAACAGGAATATTGGCAGCGTAAGCCTCTTTTCATTGTCATGAATTTGTTCTTGGAAATATGTTGGAGCAGTGTCCATGGAAGTCAGTTTCTGCGGTGACCAATTAGGTTATGTGGGATGTTGGCTAAAGGCTGATAGGCGGTTAACGGTCTTTTCCAAGAACTGTGAAGCGATCGGAATGGCTCAACAGTGCAGTCATTTTACCTCTAATACTTGCCCCTCGCGAGCCTTATAATGCCAGTCACCGTGCTTCGGCTGAATACCATGATGTACCCTGCGTACGACACGGCGCCTGATACAATCAAAAGCGCCACATATGATTTCAGAAAGTTGTTGGAGAGGTTAAGAATATTCAAATAGCCGAATTTGACCAATGTTAGGACACAGAGCATTGTACAGGTGGCGAGAATGGGTTGAATAAATGTTTTCAAATAATCCGAGATTGAAATGGTCATCAATTTCAAGGTTGCCAGAGTGTGTCCAAGTCTAATTACTGGTTCAATCACAAGCCACGGTATAGCCATGAAGATAAGGCCGTGTCTTGCGGCAATATAAAAAGAAGCGGGTAAAATCAATACGTTAGCTGTTGCTAAATACAAATTCCAGTGAGGCAGGCCTTTGGCATTCAGCACAACTGCATTTGTAAGAAAGACTGAACCAATTAGTTGCGATATACATAGGAATTTAAATGGTAAAATAATAGGCATCCATTTTGTCCCTAAAACAAGAGGTATCAACTGATCAGCTACAAAGGCTCCGCCAATATACAATGGAAATGATATAAAAGCTACCAGCTTTACAAGCTTAAGGAAAAACTTGTTAAACTCCCGTTTTTCGCCTTGGTATCTTGAGAATACAGGGAACGACACCCTGTTCATAAAAACAATTATTTTGTCAGCGGGTATTCTTGCTAATTGAAGAGCAAAGGAATAGTATCCCAGAATTATGGAGCCCAATATGCGGCCAGCAAAAAACTTGTCAGAATTCATGTATATATAGTGCAGGGTGCCGGCACCAGCTAAATTCAATCCGAAGTGTAAGAAGGGCTTTATTTCCACAAAATCAAAATGAATGGTTGGTCTCCATGATAAAACAAAGAAGGACAGAATCACCGTTACGGCTTTTTGAATTATAAGACCTCCAATTAAAGTCCAGACACCTCCCCCAAGTGCTGCAATAACAATCATTAATGAACATGATATCATCGTTGCAACTGCTTCTATAAAGCCAATGGCTTTAAACCTTAATGCTCTTTCAAGTATATTGCGGGGAACGATAAGGAAGGCCCCTAAGATATACAATACCGCTGCGGATTGGGTAACTCTAAGTATTCTTGGTTCCTTAAATATTGCTACCGTAGGGTAAGACAATAAGATACAGACTATACTCAAAAAACAGCCCCAGCATACCACAAGCCAAAATAGGCTGGATAATTCTTCATTTGTAGGCTTTCCCCTTTGAATGATGGCAGCGCCAAGCCCAAGCTCACTAAAAAGAACGACATAGCCCGTAAGAATAGTCGCCATTGCCATAAGCCCATAGTCTTCGGGGACGAGTATCCTGGCCACAATTATTGTAGCAACCCATGAAAATGATTGACTAACAGCTTTGAAAGCCGCTAACCAGATGCCAGCCTTAAACGCTTTCTGAATTACAGACATTAGCGGTTATTATGACTTTCCGTATAAGCATGCAACCCAAACTGGTTTCTTAAAAGGGGAAATTCTGA
>JAXHTA010000055.1:0-12834 GCA_034190285.1 Thermodesulfobacteriota bacterium
CCCAAAAACGCGCCTCGGAAAGCGGCGTATCCTATGAAAGCGAGTTTTCGCGTCTCGGAAGGTTTTCTGGAACTCTTGATTCACTTTTGAATATGGCCATGCCTGTACATGAAACGTTGGACACGTTCGAAAAGAAGCTTGATGAATTGTCCGAAAATACTAAGGATCTTGGCAGAAGGAAAAAAGAGCTCACAGAGGAATATAAGCAGACAGAGCAAGATTTAAACGCTTTGTTGATGACAAGCGATGCGCCAACAATTTCAGAGCTTGAGGATTCACGAACGGTTCGTAACACTGGGTGGCACCTTATAAGGCGCAAGTATATTGAGAGAGTCGATGTTGAAAAGGAAATTGATGAGTATGCACCTGATTCCGACCTTCCGATGCTTTACGAGCAAAAGGTCGGTGAAGCCGACCATATATCTGATCAACTCCGATTGGCCTCCGACCAGGTGGTGAAACGGGCGGATCTAGAAGCAAGGCTAAAAGATCAGAAATCGCGGCTTGGATCTATCACCGATGAAATTGAACAAGTGCAATCTAACCAAAATGACTATGAGAGGGAATGGAACGCTATTTGGGATCAGTTAGAGATAAAACCCGGAACTCCCAGGGAAATGAAGCAATGGTTACTAAAGGTAGACAATCTGCTGTCAAATGTCAGGGCGGCACGGGTGATTTCCGGAGAGGCACAGAGCCTGGCAGAGGACTGTAGAATATTGAGGGAAAACATTGCACTTCAAATTTCAAAATTTGATGACGCCATCGATATAGACGGGATGATCCTGGAGGCCATGATCAGCCTGTGCGAACAGCGCATCGAAGAGGAAGAAGCGGTACTTGAACAAAAGCGTCAATTGGAACATTCATTGAGCGATGTATCTGTTCGCATCAAAAGGGCGCAGGAAGATCTCACGGCGATAGAGAATGACAAAGTCGGTTGGTTAGAGGAGTGGGCGCAAGCCATCGCTGGCTTGGGGTTGGAAGCTGATGCCCACCCAGAGCAGGCGACAGAGGCTTTCGAGCAGTTGTTGGCGTTTTTTGATAAATTCGACAAATCTGAAGAGCTGCGAAGGCGAATTTACGGAATTGACCAAGTGTCCGAACAATACAATCAAAAGGTTTTGGAGTTCGCTGATGGCATCGGTTTCAAAGCAAAAGAGCAACAAGCTGTCGCCATTGCCGCACAACTGAACAGAAAATTAACCGAGGCACGAGAAACACGGGCGAGCCTCCTAAAGACAAGGACTCAGGAGAAAGAAATAACGGCTGAAATCGAAGATGCAGATCTAACGATCAAAGCTACACAAGAGCAGCTTGCCACTTTGAGAGATCAGGCATGTGTCAAAAAAGATGACGAACTTGAATTAGCATGGAATCATTCTCAGGCCATGCGCGAGTTGCAGCAACGGCTTGAGACTGTTGAACAAGAGCTCACACGTAACGGGGATGGTCTTAGCATTCAAGAATTGGAGCAGGAGGCTAGCGAGCTAGATGCTGATGTGGTCGAGGATGAACTCGACCGTATTTCCACAGAGCTTAATGATATGCAGGCAAAGCGGGATACATTACGTGATCAAAGGCAAACGGTTCAAAACGAGATACAGTCCAAAGATGGCAGCGACACAGCCGCTCAGGCATCGGAAGAGGCGGAGCAGCAACTCGCTACTATGGTTTCCGGTATTGAGCAGTACCTTCGCCTGCAAATCGCGTCACTTATCCTAGAGCAGCGAATAGAGGAGTACCGCAGAAAGAACCAAGCTCCAGTTCTTGCCCGAGCGGGCAAGCTTTTTGCGAGGCTCACCCTCGGGTCCTTTGCAAATCTACGAGATGAATTGAACGAAAGCGGCACGCCCATTTTATTAGGTGTCCGTCCAAGCGACCTGGAAGTGTCGGTCGATCAGATGAGTGATGGGACTCGCGATCAACTCTACTTGGCGTTACGGCTTGCGACTCTTGAGCAGCACCTTCAGAAAGGGGAGCCAATGCCTTTTGTGGTAGACGACATTCTCATTGGATTTGACGATGACCGAACTAAGGTCTGCTTAGAAGTCCTTTCAGAGATCGCCGCAAATACCCAGGTTTTAGTTTTTACCCATCATCGACGAGTTATCGAACTGGCAGGAGAACTCGAAGCGCAAGCTGGGATATTCATCCATGAGTTGCATTGAAGATGTATGCAAATTTAATGAAATTGATTGGAGCAGATAAAAGCGTAACAGCAAAACAGGTATAAAGTGGAAAAGAAGATGCTCTTTGCAAGGGAAAAACAAAGACTCAACAGATTCAATAAATACTGTTTGCATTATAATTTGGTTGCCCAAGCGGCATACGAACAACTGAAAACAGGTGTCGAACCTTTCTCAAAGGAATACCGCCCTTTCATTATTGCAGCCTTGATATCTTTTGACATGGGGAGGATGATGGGTGCTGGTGTCGAACAGAAATATAATCCAGACCAAGGAGGATTCGCTTCAAAACTGGATAATAAAATGAAAGCAATCCAGTCGGACATTGAACCGCTTTGCACGATGTCCATCGCAAATGCCGAAATTGAAGGTGTTTCCAAGTTAATAAAAAAAAATTACGCTACCCTCGCGGAAAAAGGTGTCGACGGCCTGCACAGTGGAGGAAAGGAATTCCACGTCGGGGCCACGAAAATCCTTCATTTCATTAATCCATACCTTTTCCCGATTGTCGACTCCAATGCCTCTAAGACATTGAGAACGTTGTTTGGACTACCATATAAAAACAGCACCCAGCCTGGTTACAGCGCGGAACTTTATGTGAAATCGATAATCGTAATCAAAAAAGCCCTGTCAAAATATGATTTTCATAAGTTTCAATCTCTTGAACCAGAAACACCGATGATGAGTATATTTGACAAACTTACTTTCGCCCAAATGGTGCGTTACTATGGCTTCTACAGCAACGTGGCGCGGGGCAAGCGCAAAAAGAACGAGCAGGACAAGCTGATACCTTCAATCCTGGAACCCGATGGCTCATCCGGGGAATACAAACGAAACTGGGCCCGTTTGATACAAAAGATTTACGAAGTTGACCCCTTGACGTGTTCGAAATGCTCCGGAAAGATGAAAGTAATCAGTGTGATAGAGGATGAGAACGTCATCAAAAAAATCCTCAAGCACCTGGGGCTATGGGATCAGAAAGCCAGACCGCCACCCAAATCCAATTCGCCACCGATAGCTCCGCAATATCATATCGACTATACGGATTCTCAGGTCCCAGCTTGTGACGATTACCTCTTTCACGATCCAGAGTATCCAATTGAGTCATATGCCTCATGATTTTTCAAAACTGACCAAAGGACCTGATGGCTTGGTGTGTCCTGTCTGCGTGCGGACACGCACAGGCAGGCCAACCCTACATTTTGATGTATGGCTGCATATTATGTCCGGGGCTGAGTGTTCTGAATATTGAGAAGATGCGATAAGGGGGGATATGGCATGATTGCGCAAAAAACCCGTTTGACAGGAGGGGAATAAAGGCACATAGTGTTTCTTGGACGCCAATTGAGTCAATGCTCAATTGGAGAGAGGTATGCATTCAGTTCTTTATGCTTGGGAGAATCCATAACTCCAGTAAGGAGGACGAAAAAATGGCGGAAGAGATTGTCACCACGGTCTGCGGTCTTTGCAGCGCAAACTGCGGGGTGAGGCTCAGGGTCAGGGAAGGCAGGGTGATCAAGATTGAAGGCATGAAAGAACACCCCGGAAGCGAGGGGCGTTTGTGCCCGAAGGGGGCTGCGTCGTTAGATGTCGCCTATTCCCCGGATAGACTGAGATACCCCATGAAAAGGATTGGAGACAGGGGAGAACATAAGTGGGGCCGCATCTCATGGGGCGAGGCGATGGACCTCATGGCGGAAAACCTGAACAGAATAAAGGACAGGTACGGGCCGGAGGCCTTCTGTCTCTTTCGCGGTCAGGCCGGTGATTGGGGGGCTGCATGGGACTATGCCGTGAGGTTTATGAACGTCTTTGGGTCCCCTAATATTACCGGGCCGGGGCATCAGTGTCATATTCCTCGCATGGTGGCCCATCGTTACACGTATGGTATAGGCATGCCGGAGTGCGATTTTGAAAATACCAGGACCATTGTCTTGTGGGGGAACAACCCTCGGAATACCAGCCTGCCAGAGTACCTGAGTATTGAGAAGGCCTTGAGGGGAGGGGCCAGACTCATGGTCGCAGATTCCATGAAGACCGAACTTGCCGCCACTGCGGACATATGGCTGCAACCCAGGCCGGGGACGGACGGGGCCCTGGCCTTGAGCATGCTTAACGTTATTATTAATGAAGAGATCTATGACAAAGAATTTGTGAAGGATTGGACAATCGGATTCGAAAATCTCGTAGGACTTGTCCGGGACTTTCCTCCGGAAAAAGGGGAAGAGATAAGTCTCGTGCCCGCGAAAACCATCAGGGAAGCCGCGAGACTCTATGCTACTAACAGACCATCCTGTATTCAGGAAGGGAATGGATTGGACCAGCATACCAACGTAGTTCAAACGGTTCGTGCCCTGGCAATTCTGAGGGCCGTAACAGGCAATTTGAATGTTCAGGGCGGAGACATTGCCCCCCCCCGCTTGCCTGCCGCCGACATGCGGGCGAGGGAGAAACTGCCGGAGGAAAAGGCCGGTATGAAACTGGGTCGGTATGAGCTTTTCTCCTCAATAATGGAGATGTTTTCCATGCATTCGGCCATTGACACCATGATCACGGAAGAGCCCTATCCTATTAAAGCCGCCATCGTGATTGCAGGGAACCCTCTGGTCTCTATGGCCAATACCCAGAGGGTCCGTGAGGCCTTTAAAAGACTGGATTTTTTGGCGGTTGCGGATTGCTTTATGACCCGTACCGGGGAGCTGGCCGACCTGGTCCTTCCTGCTGCCAGTTATTTTGAAAAGTCGGGGCTCACCATCCGGAGTATGTCAGGAGGGTATCTACTCTTGCAGCAGAAGGCCGTGGAGATGGACGAGTGCTGGCCCGATTGGAAGATCATCTTTGAGCTTGCCAGAAAACTGGGTTATGAGAAAGAATTTCCCTGGAAAAACGTGGAAGAAGCAATTGAGTGGCAACTGGAACCGAGTGGTATTACACTTGAGGCGATAAAGGAAAACCAGGATGGAATGTTTTATCAGGATTTGAAGTATAAGACTCACGAAACACAGGGTTTCAGGACACCTTCAGGGAAGGTGGAGATCTATTCCTCGATATTCGAAAAGAATGGATACGACCCCTTGCCCTTCTACAAGGAGCCCCTGGAAAGTCCTCTAAGCCGGCCTGATTTGCTAAAGGAATACCCCCTGATCGGATGCAGTGAAGGCAAGTCCCGTTTTTTCGTTCATACTCAGTTCAGAAATATCCCTTCACTGCGCAAGTCCGAGCCGGAGCCTCGTGTTAAGTTGAATCCAAAGGATGCGGAAGCCCGTGGTATAAAAGATGGCGATAGGGTAAGGGTTTTCACGGCTACCGGATCCGTTGAGATGAAGGCCGCTTTGGCGGACGTTACACTGCCCGGGGTGGTGGCTATTCCCTGGGGCTGGGGCCAGGCCCTGGCCGAGGCCAATTTCCATAACCTGACGGATGACTCGGCACGCTGCCCCATTTCAGGGGCCACATCGAGCAGGGCATTCCTGTGTGATGTCGAAAAGCCCAGCGGTTTCTTCACTCATGCGCCATGATCTTCTTTTTTATTTTCTCAAAAGGCCTGGCATGGGAAAGCTGATCCAAGAATGAGTAGATCACGGGAACAACCGCCAGGGTCAGCAGGGTTGAAGACAGGATTCCTCCGGTTATGGCAACGGCCATTGGCTGCCGGGTCTCACTTCCTACTCCGATTCCTAATACAACGGGAATCACCCCGGCTATGGTGGAGATCGCCGTCATGAGGATAGGTCTAAGACGCGTGGCCCCTGCCTCTATGAGCGCGTCGTTGAGGCCTTTACCTTGTGCGCGTAGCTGGTTGGTATAATCAATAAGTAGAATTCCGTTTTTTGCCGCGAGGCCCACGAGAAATACAAGGCCGATCATCGAAAATATGTTGAAGGTGTTCTTGAGGAGGAAGAGCAGCCCAAAGGCACCTATAAAAGACAGGGGAAGTCCCATCATTATTGCAAAGGGTTGGGTGAAACTTTCAAACTGGGCTCCGAGTATCATGTAAGTAAATACTATCGCCAGGACAAAGGCAAAGGCGATATATCCTGCGGTTTCATAGAAGGTTTCGGCCCTTCCCGTGAATTTAGACGAGTATCCCTCCGGCAGGACTTCATCGGCAATTGCCTGCACTTCAGTCATGGCATCGGCAAGCAGCTTCCCCTGGAGATTGGCGTAGATTGTTGCGGAGCGCTGCCGATCCAGACGGTTGATAACATTTGGGCCAACACCTATCTCAATATCTACGAAGTTTTTTATATCCATAAGTTTGCCATTATTGGAACGGATCCAGATATGCTGTATGTCACCAGGCAGGCGGCGTTGTTCCCGCACCAATCTCAACCGGACGTCGTAAGTCTTTCCTCCTTCTTTGTAGTCAGTAACGTCGATGCCGCCCATGAGTGATCCTACGGCATAGGCAATGTCCCTAACATTGATGCCTGCATCGGCGGCCTTTTCCCTGTCGATCCTAACGCGCACCTCAGGCTTTCCGATCTCAAGGTCACGGGTAACTCCCACGAACCCAGGGAGATCGGCCATGCGCTCCATAATACCTCGCGAATACCTGTCAATATCCTCAATGTTCTGGCCTTCAATGACGAACTGAATGTCTTCGGTCCTTGATGCCCCTCCAAAAAACGACATCTCAGAGGCCGAACCCCTGATGTCGGGAATATCCTCAAACAGGCCGCGCACTACCACCTGTAATTCATTTTGGGTGCGGACCCGTTTGTTTTTTGGGGTCAATGTCACCCACATCATTCCCTTGTTAGGCTCCACTGCGCCGCCTCCTCCCCAGGCGACAACAGAGAAAAAGTGAGACACTTCTGGAATATTCGAAATTTTGTCCTCTATCCGGAGCATGATTTTGTCTGTCTTTTCAATAGAGTAAGAAAGAGGCGTCTCCACCCTGATCAATATCTTGCCCTTGTCTTCGGCCGTGACAAATTCCTTCCCAAGGAGGGAAAACAACCATCCGCCAAAGCACAAAGCCCCAACAGCCAGGAGCGCGACGACAAAACGATGCCGCAAAGACCACGAAATGCCTTTACGATAGAGAACGGTGCCTTTATCCATTAGTCTGTTGAAGTACTTAGATGAATTGCCATTCCCGCTTCCCACAGTCAGAAATCGGGAAGAAAGCATGGGGACCACGGTAAGAGCGACAAAAGTTGAACAGGCAACGGCAAAGGCTACCGTAACCGCAAACTCAAAAAAGAACTCCCCTACTACACCACCCATAAAGGCAACTGGAAGGAAAACACCGGCAAGTACGGTAGTGGTTGATATAATTGCAAAACCTATCTCATCCGACCCTTTAAAGGCCGCTTGCATAGGCCCCCTATTGAGGGTTGAACGATGACGAAAGATGTTCTCAACCATCACAATGGCGTCGTCAATAACAAGGCCGACTGCCATTACAAGACCCAACATGGTCATGTTATTCATGGTAAAATCGAGTGCATACATGCAGGCGAATGTGGAGATAATGGAGGTGGGAATGGCTATTGCGCTTATAAGCGTGGTGCGGATATTCTGAAGAAACAAGAAGATAACCATGGCTGCCATTAAACCACCTACCACGAGTTGGAGTTTGATCTCTCCAATGGATTGCTCAATAAAGACTGCGTAGTCCGTGCTGATCTGGACATCCATCCCCTCGGGAAGCATTTTTCGGATCTCTGGCAGGGCCTCTCTAACTCTGGTCGCAATGGCCACCTCATTGGCTCCGGAGCGCGGCGCCACTCCTAAGCCCACACCGATTTTCACATCATCACCGATCCCAAACCTTGCAATGGCCTTGCTTTCCTCCCTGCCTGCTTCAGCATACCCTAATAGACTCAATCTTATGGGGGTTCCATCCCGGTAGGCCACAATGAGGTCATTGAATGCCTCTGGGGTCTCGAACTCCCCTATAGTGCGGAGAAGAAATTCCTTTTCCTTTGTCTCTATCTTCCCCCCTGGAATCTCAAGGTGTTGATTGCGGATGGCGGAAATCACCTCATCCACTCCGAGGTTGTAAGCCGCCAAACGTTCTCTATGGAGCCATATCTTGACCTCCTTTTCCTTGCCTCCTCCTATCAATACCTGTCCGACCCCCTGGATTTTCTGAAGTAGGGGCCTGACCTGCTCGTCAGCGATCTTATTCAATTCCTCAATTGCCTGCTGCCCCGTTACTGCAAGCCAGATAATGGGAATTGACCTTATGTCAAGTTTGTCCACTACCGGGACGTCGGCCTCATCAGGTAAGCTGTAAAGACGGGCTGATATCCTGTCTCTCACCTCCTGGGCGGCCACATCTACGTCTTTATCAAGCTCGAATTCTATTATGATACGTGACAGCCCTTGAAGACTCTGGGAGGCAATGTGCTTGATGCCGCTGACACCAGATACGGCGTCTTCAAGCTCATCAGTGATTTCATTATCTATCTCTTCGGGGCGGGCGTTTTCCCAGTAGGTAGTTACCGTAACCATGGGAAGATCCACATCCGGATAGAGAGATATTCCCAGTCTCATGAAGCCAATAATGCCGAAGATGACCAGCCCTACGACCATCATAGTAGCCGCCACGGGTCGTTTTATGCAAAGGTCAGGTAAAAACATGGAAAAAAGCCTCTACTCGCTATAACGTAAAATCCCAAGACGCTCGGGTAGATCCCCTACCCGTGGGCCGTGCGGGTCTCTTTTTCTAAAGGCCGCAAAGTGTTGCCTCACTCCGCCTCCCTTGTCTTGTTTTCGGAGACCTTCATTCCTTCCTTGACGGCGTATTTCCCCTCCAGGATAACCTTTGCCCCTGGAGAGAGGCCACCGCCGAGGAGTTCCGCCCATTCATCTGTAACTTTGCCAAGCCGGATAGGAAATTTGTCCGCCACCTCTCCTTTCACGATATAAATATAGGTCTCGTCCTCAGTTTGAATGATACTCTCCCAAGGGACAGTTAGGGCATTGTCGTGAATTTCGGTGACCAGTTCAACGTGTGCAAACATCCCCGGTTTCAAGACATGCTCCTTGTTCTCTATTCTGGCCTTCACCATGAAGGTGCGAGTATTAATATCCACCACTGGGGAGATGAAAAAGATTTCGCCTGTAAATCTTCGGTCCGGAAATGGTGACAGCGTCAAAAGAACTTCCTGATTAATGGAAATCCGAGGACTGAACTTCTCTGGAATCTGAAAGGTCATCTCCAGTGGATCCAGGTCAATAACTTCTACCACGGACTCTCCCACCTTCAGGTAGTCCCCCACGGAAATCTCTCGAGGCCCTGCAACTCCGTCAAAAGGTGCGCGAATGAAGGTGTCATTCAGCCTTTCTTTTACATGGGCAAGATCGGCTCTTACCCACACGATCTCTGCTTCAATTTCCTGTATTTCCGTTTGGAGGTCGTCGAAATCTATGCGGGAGACAAGTTCTTGGTTCACCAGGGGACGTTTACGCTCAAGGGTCCGGCCCCTGTTTGCCAGCCGTACCTGGAGTTGGCTTATACGGGCCTCAAGGGCTTCAATTTCCGCCTGGATTTTAGCGGAGTCAAGCCTTACGAGCAATGCTCCTCTTTCCACCGCTCTACCTTCATCAAATAGAATCTCAACGATACTGCCTTCGATTTCTGATCGAATCCCTACTTCGCGGATTGCCTCGAGAGTACCTACCTGGTCAAGGGTATATACAACCTTGCGCGTGACGGCCTCAGCTGTAATAACCGGTATGGCCAGAGTTTCATTATTGTTTTTTCCCTCGTTCTTGTTGCACCCCTGACAGAAATAAAAGAAAAAAGAAAAAAACAGAACAATAATATGATGGGAATTCAAGACATTCCTATTCAGCATGACAGGTTTCCTTTGGGTTTTCCCTCGTTGCCCAGCTCATGACGATGGCCGAGCGTGCAGGGGTAAGCCGATAATGTGAGTAGCGCCGGCAGAATCACTGAAGAGACGATTAAGTTATTGTGTCCTGCATTCTGTAATAATATTGAATCGATCAAGGTTTTTACCCATGGCTCTAAAGAGGCTGGCCAGTCCCCGGTTAAAATCCATCAAGGCCTTCACCTTCCTAATCCGTGCTTCTATAAGATCATCCTGAAAATCAAGGATTCTAAAGGTATCGGACAGGCCTTCCCTCAGTCGCTCCATCTCTTGTTTTAATGTGGTTTCGGCTAGGCCTTCAAAGCGTTTAGATACCTTGATCCGTTCGAGGCTCCGTTCTATTACAATCATTGAGTTCTTGACCTCGGTCTCCACCTTGCCTTCCAGCCTTTTTAATTGATATATGGCCTGGCGTTTTTTCTTATCTGCAATGCGGTAACGGGACTTTGCGGCTCGATTTCCCAGTACATAGGAATAACGAAGGCCCAAAAACCACTCATATCCGTCTGTATCCGCCATCCGTGATAAGGAATCAAAATAACCACCATCCCACGAACTTGATGCGGATAGGTCCGAAAAGGAGATCGGCCTGTCTCCGCCGGAAAGTCCATTAGCCCCAAGGGTCGCTTCCAGGTCCAGCCGGGGAAGCTTTTGGTTCTTGTAGAATTTCAGACGAATGTCAAGCTTTTCAATTTGGAGGTGATTGAGCTTGATATCAGGACGGTTTTCCAAGGCAAGTACGAATGCCTTTTCGAGTTTGGGGTACGCCTGCTCTCCTCCTCTTATCCTTTCCGTTATAAACAGTTCTTCATATAGAGGGTCGCCCCGCCGAATTTCTAGTAGATCCTTTAGGCGATTGGAGGACGTCTCGATCTCTTGTCTTGCGAGTACTACCTCTTCATCCCTTGATGCAACCGCGGTTTCCGCCTCCTGTACTTCTGTTATTGGGACGATACCTGCCTCGAACTTCTTCCTGTTTCCCTGAAAAAGTTCGAGGGCGAGTTTCCGTGACTCCAGGAAGTACCGGTAGATAAATACGGCCTCCGTCAGATCGTAATATGCAAGCTCAATTTCCTCTGCAATTATTTGAGCTTCATTCGTGAAGCCCTCAAAGGCCTGTTGCGCCTCATTTTGTGAAATGCGCAGGTCGGTGGTGTTAACGCTTGATCCCAGATCCCTCAGGAGGGGTTGGGTCAGGTTGAAAATCAAGAAACTCCGGTATTGCGGCCGTAGGGCATCTATTGAGGAATTATTCATTGACCGGAGGGTCTCATAAGACAGCTTTGATTCCAGTCCAAAATGGAATCTCTTCCCGATGCCCATGGTTCCGCCTGTTTCACGGTAGACATCAAGGCCATTTTCAGTAAATGCAGAGGCAGAGGGTGTTTCGTCCTCCAGTGAATAAATTGACACATCAAACGTCGGATCAAAATCCGCCTCATTCATCACAGTATTCTCATGACCTATGGGAATATTCAATTCTTCCATCTTCAGGTCCAGATTCCTTTCTATACCCCTTGCCACGGCGCTACGCAGCCGAAGGAGCTTCGCGTTTTCCAGGATATTTCCGTTGGCTTCCCCTGCGTAGGAATAAGAGGTCAGCATAAATATGCAGATAACGCAGACAAGAGCATTTCGTGACATTGTGTATACCTCACTTTCAAAGGAATTAGTTTCATCTACCTAGGCCATATCGGCAGAAAGCAAGGACTTCATCGCGAAGGTCAGGTGATTCGACAGGAGCGAGAAGCGTCTGCCGACATAGACCATTTAGCATCCCTTGGAGTATGAAAGCCGCTTTTTGCGAGGATAAATCCCGAATAGAGCCGTCCTTCTTGCCCCGGTCAATACAGTCTCTCAAGAGTCCTAACGCCCTATTAAGATTTGAAGTGATAACCTCTCTAAAAGGAGAATCCTGTTCCAGGAGTCGGAAGGGAATGTCGCGAAGGATTACCAGGAATTCCTTGGACCTTTCCTCGACAAAACGGAAGTGGGATTGGACTATTTTCTCAACGGCTTCAAGTCCACTGTCAGCTGTTCCTGCCTGGGATTCGATTTCCTCGAAATAGGTAAGCACTATGTCCTCGAATATGTGCATAAGAATATCTTCCTTGGTCCTGAAATGATGAAAAACCGTGCCTTCAGCTACCCCTGCCGCTTTTGCCACCTCTGAAGTGGGCGTGCTGTCAAATCCTTTTTCAGCAAAAAGTCTGGTCGCCGATCTCAATACGGCTTCTTTGCGGGTCATTTCGAATATCTCCGTCAAGAATTGTGCCAAAAACCCAGATACAAGCCCTTCGCTGTTCCTGTTTTTGTGAGACTCACATGTTCCCTTAGGTCAGGAGGAGTATGACCGCACTTCTTGGAATATTATCTGTCCACCAAGATACCGACTGATTACTCACTCAATTTCTATGGTATATTCTTTTGTCTGGTTGTGTCAAGAGGGTATAGGTAGTGCCCGAAAGAAAAATCCTCGTTTTCGTTCGGACACTAGGTAGGTCATTTCGCAGGGCGTACCAGTTCACGGAGCTTGGGAATGAAGGCTCAGCGGCGATTCTACGGCAGGCTACAAAATACCATAAGCCGCGGCGAGGCTTGCTTCTATCCGTAATTTCCTGGAATGTTGGCTTGTTCCATGACCGCTGAACTCAATGAACTCTCACGGCAACTCTCTGATCACTTGTATGATGAAAAGGCGGAAGAAAGCGTTTCCAGGATGTTCTCTATAGACGTCCCTTCTCAACAGTCCTTTGCACCATATCTGTCCAGTTTTTCTCGGGCGGTGCCTTCAG
>JAXHTA010000550.1:0-2626 GCA_034190285.1 Thermodesulfobacteriota bacterium
CAGCGGTCTACAGGAAGATCGTGAGCGAAATCTTGGCTGAATTGCCTGATGTTGAAGTCGTAGGCGTGGCCCACAACGGCAGAATCGCCATGTCCAAGATTGCCTCCCTCAAACCGGACCTTTTGACTCTCGATATAGAAATGCCGGAGATGAATGGTCTAGAAGTCCTGGCCAATATAAACGCCAGCAACCAGGATGTCGGGGCCATCATGCTCAGCACCCTCACCCATGAGGGTGGCGAAATGACAATGAAGGCTCTGGAATTGGGGGCCTTTGATTTTATTCCCAAGGCTGAAAGCGGCAGCATGGAAGAGAGCAAGGAGGCGATAAAGGCTGCTATCGGCCCCATAGTGAAGGCATTTATTCGCCAGAAAGAAATAAGGAATATCCTTAAAGGGAAATCGGTCGCTTCAAGATCCCCTTCAGAAAAGAAAGATCCGCCAGTCTCTACAGTCGTGGCACGACGCACAGATGCATTCGGCAGTCGCAAGAGAATGAAATCGGAAATCGTGGTGATCGGCATTTCAACTGGAGGACCCAACGCCCTCGCTCGAATGCTCCCTAAACTAAAGCGTAACCTGGATGTCCCTTTCCTTATCGTTCAGCATATGCCTCCCGTCTTCACAGATTCCCTGGCCCACAACCTCGATTCCAAATGTGACTTAGCCGTAAGGGAGGCCGTGGACGGTGAAAAAGTGCAACCCAATACCGCCCTTATTGCCCCGGGAGGGAAACAAATGAAAGTAGCGGTAGGTGCGGACGGGAAGACGAGGATCATCAGGATAACGGATGATTCGCCTGAGAACGGCTGCAGGCCTTCTGCGGATTATCTCTTCAGATCCATAGCGCATCACTATGTGGGAAGGGCAACAGGCGTTATTATGACCGGCATGGGTTCGGACGGAACCCTGGGGCTTAAACTCATGAAGCGTAACGGGGCCGCCATTATAGCACAGGACGAAGAGACGTGCATCGTGTACGGCATGCCTAAAGCATCGGTTGAGGCCGGAATCGTGGACGTGGTTGCTCCCCTTGACAGAATAGCGGATGAAATTCGCCGAACAGTGAAATAGTGTCTGGTGGGGGTAAAAGCCCTTGGATATTGAGTTGTTACCCGTGATACACCTTTGCCCCACTTAGCATAAGGGGAGTGTGGGTTCAGTTAACCATGGAATCAAATGCCTAAAATAACTCCAGATGAAATCAAGGCTGTCTCCAGGTACGTGTTCAACATATGCGGCATTGTTCTCGATCAGACCAAGGGCTATCTCATCGAAACCAGATTGGGAGGTCTCTTAAAGGAATCTGGTTGTGCTTCTTATAATGACTTATGCCAGAAGGCCAAAGCGAACAAAAACCTTGAGACGAAAGTCATAGATGCAATTTCCACTAATGAGACCCTGTTCTTTCGCGACACAGGACCATTTGAAGTGCTTCAACATAAGATCCTGCCCGATCTCATTGACGCACGATCGGCCAAATCTTCCAGTCTTCTACCGGTACCCATACGCATGTGGAGTGCAGCCTGTTCAACGGGGCAGGAGGTATTCAGCATTGCCATCGTGTTAAGAGAGCTCTTGCCTGACAGGAAGAAATACAATGTCAAATTATTGGGCACGGACATATCAGATTCCGCAATTGCCCAGGCGAGCTACGGCAAATTCAACAAATTTGAGATCGAACGTGGTTTGGCAAAGGACAAATTGGGTAAGTATTTCAATCCCAATGGAGGTGGCTGGAAGATCAAAGATGAAATAAGGGCCATGGCCACTTTCAAAAAACTGAATCTCATGCTCCCGTTCGGCGGCCTGGGCAAATTTGACGTCGTGTTCTGCAGAAATGTTGCAATCTATTTCAGCATAGAAGACCGAAAAAAACTCTTTGATAAGATAGCTGGCGTCTTGGAGAAAGACGGTTATCTGATTATTGGGGCAACTGAATCCCTGACCGGAGTCTGTTCCAGGTTTGAGCCTAAGAGGCATATCAGGTCGGTTTTCTATCAGCTGAAGCAATGACTTGTCAACCTATTGACAGCTTGAACACAGCTGGGAGATAACTATGCATAATTTAAAGATATTAGTGGTTGAAGATGACCCGGTCACTCGTACGCTCCTTGAGAGAAAGCTAACGAATGACGACTACGAGGTCTCGACTGCCGAGAACGGCGCGGCGGCCGTAGACCTCCTTTCAAATCAATATTTTGATGTGGTCCTGACCGATCTCATGATGCCTGGAGGCATTGATGGGATAGGTGTATTGGAATCCGCCAAATCAAGATACAGCCATACAGAGGTCATTCTAGTAACTGCATACGCCTCAGTGGACAACGCGGTTGAAGCAATGAAAAAAGGGGCGGCAGATTACCTTCAAAAGCCCATTAACTGCGAGGAACTGATACTTCGATTGGAGAAGATTAGTAATCTGAAGAAGCTGGCCAAGGCCGCAGGCGACCTGCGCGAGGCCATGGATGTGACTGAACGGAATGCCTCTCTGACCATACAGGATCTAGAGATGACGGTCTCTAAGCTTAAGAATAAACTGGCTGATATCAAACAAGTATTATCAAAGAGCGGGATGGATGACTCAGAACGTGTAATGTCAGCGCAAGACATGCTGTCCCGCGTTG
>JAXHTA010000551.1:0-2625 GCA_034190285.1 Thermodesulfobacteriota bacterium
TTTATTTGAACCCCCTCACCCTATCCCTCTCCCCCTGAAAGGTGGAGAGGGAATTTCGTGGTGACCCTGCAGCGAGCTACAGGGAATTATCAAGTTAAATGATTTCATTTAATTTATCCCCTCTCCCCTCTGGGGGAGAGGGCCAGGGTGAGGGGGATTATCCCGATTTATTGAGTAGATACAGCTTATGGATAAAGTCCTTTTTTCCCATTCAACGTTCGATGTTCATCTTTTCCGCTCCATCTTAGGCAAAAACAACTTGGCGCTTATGCCCCTTCAAGGGGAAGGAAGATTTGATATGGGGTTCGGCAAAAAAACGGCCAGGTTGGGATGGGCCTTTGCATAATCCGGTCTTATCCGCAGGGCCTCCCGGTAATGGAAAACGGCCGTGGAAAGCCTGCCTTGGCGCTCGAGGCCAACCGCCAGGTTGAGGTGGGCCCTTGCATAATCCGGTCTTATCCGCAGGGCCTCGGAAAAATGAAAAACAGCATCGGAAAGCCTTCCCTGTTGTTCAAAGGCAACCCCCAGGTTCAGATGGGCCTCCGCATAGTCGGGTTTTATCCGCAAGGCCTCAGAAAACTGGGCAATGGCTTCATCGAACCTGCCCTGCCGCGCCAGAACGGTTGCGAGGTTATAACGCGGTTTCGGAAGCCCTGGCTTCAGCCTGATAGCCTCGGCATAATGGATTCCGGCCTCCTCCAGGTTACCTTTACGAGTCAGGGCCAATCCAAGGTTGACATGGGCGACATGATTTCGGGGAGTCACATCTACTGCGTGCTCAAACAGGGCAATACTGTTGTTCCAATGTCTGGCCTGCACCCGTGCTGAAAACATGAGGGCCAGGATGACCGCTACGGCGAAAAAGGGCAGTACAATCCTCCCGAAGCGCAGCTTCGCCCCAATGTCAGCAACACCCCATATAATGATAATAAATAGACCGACAAGAGGAATATATGCAAATCGATCTGCCATGGATTGGGAGCCCACCTGCACAAGGCCGATCACGGGAACAAGGGTCCCAACGTACCACAGCCATCCCATTGCAAGATAAGGAGCCTGCCGGGCCGCCCGGATCACTGTGACTGAAATACCTGCCAGCAACAGTACTGCCCCAGCACTCTGCCACGCAGGTGGATAATTGCAGGGGTGAAGATAGAGTACCGTCAGGTCGCAGGGCCAGACCATTTTTTGAATATAACCGACATAGGAAACAAGAGCGTTTGCAATACGCACCCCGGGCGGCAGCGCCTCAACGGATGCCAGGCTCCCGGCTCCTTTAGCGACTACGAAAACGGTCATGAGACTGAAGACAGCGGAAAAAACAAAGAAGGGGACCTTTTCCAGGACAAGGCCGAAGAGGCCGGTCCGGGCTCTGGCCCCCTCACCCTTTCCCCTCCCCAAGCGGGGAAAGGAAAATTGCCCCGGGCCAAGCCGGCCGAGGGGCCAGTAGTCAAGCAAAAGGAGGACAAACGGCAGGGTCACCAGCATGGGCTTGGCCATTAGCCCCACAATAAAAGACAGGAGCACGGCAGCATATCTGATCCCACTCGGGCTTTCAGCATAACGGGCATAGGTCCATAAGACAAGCATCCAGAAAAAGGCGCTCAACACATTCCTGCGTTCCGCCACCCACGCAACAGACTCCGCGTTGAGAGGATGGAGCGCAAATAGAAATGCAACCATGGCACTTCGCAGCGGGGACCCTGTCATCCGGTTGAGGGCGAGAAACAACAAAAGCGTAGTGAGTATATGAAAGAGCAGGCTGGTAAGATGATGTGCCCCCGGGTTCAGCCCGAAGAGTTCACAGTCCACCATGTGGGACAGCCATGATACGGGATTGTAAATGCCCTCGGGACTCGTGAATACCCAGGCAAGGCCCTCGCGGGACAGTCCGGCCTGAACTAGGGGATTTTCCGTTACAAAGAACGGGTCATCATAGTTGACAAACTCATGATTTCTCACCTGTCCATAGACAACGATGGTCCCAGCAATCAAAAAGAGGCATATGAGGGATTTTAGGTGATAAGGGCGCATATCAGATAGTGACTTCTCCTCCCCCCTTGCTGGGCATAAGCGCTAACGTAACGGTCCCCTTCGGTTTCCTATTTTCTTGAATCGAGTATCCGTAAAGTCCCCCTTTTGCAAAGGGGGATCCAGGGGGATTTCCTAAACCAGGCTCTCTCCGACGGCCTGAAAAATCACCTCAACCACTGAATCGGCAGCCTTGATCACCTCTCTGCTGTTGAAACGCAGTACCTGTATTCCGAGGGAACCCAGATAATCATCCCGTTGTTTATCCCTCACCGCATGAACTTCTTCAGTGTGGTGAGAACCATCCACCTCAACCACCAACTTCGCTTTGGGTGCAAAGAAATCTGTAACATATTTCCCGATTGGCTTCTGACGATAAAACTGCACTCCCAAAAGCCGCTTTCCACGCAGGCGTGACCAAAGCATTTTCGTAAGTTCTCGAAAAGTCCGGGAATTCAAAAGGGCCATGTGGGTCTATTTTTTAAAGGCCGCAACATAAATTCTTACGCCGCACGTTCAACGCCCCCTGGCTAATTAAATACTACCTCAGTACAGGCGGAAAGGGCGGCCGCTTATTGACAGGGCTTCCTATGG
>JAXHTA010000552.1:0-2621 GCA_034190285.1 Thermodesulfobacteriota bacterium
ACCGTTATATGCACCAAAGAGGCTAAGCCCCTTTGAATTGACTTTAAGGATGCATTCAGATGAGTAAAACCAGAGTTTCTATTATTATCCCCGCTTACAACGAATCCAAAACCATTGGAAGTCTCGTTCGTGAAATTAGAAACCTCTATTATGGATTTGAAATCATTGTTGTTAATGACGGATCTTCAGATGATACTGGAAGGATTGCAAAGGAAGCAGGGGCTATAGTCTATAGCCATCCGTATAACATAGGGAATGGCGCGGCCGTCAAAAGCGGAATCAGAATAGCTTCAGGTGATATACTGGTTTTTATGGATGGAGATGGACAGCACAAGCCGGAAGATATTGACAAATTACTGGATCAGTTTCCGGAGTTTGATATGACGGTCGGAGCCAGGCAAAAAGGGAAACAAGCATCCCTGGGACGATCATTGGCAAATAAAATATATAACCGTTTGGCTTCCTACGTTGCGAAATTTCCAATCAAAGATTTGACATCCGGATTTCGTGCGATAAAGGCAGATGTCGCTCGAAACTATTTGTATCTTTTACCTAATACATATTCCTATCCTACAACATTGACACTATGTGTGTTGCGAAGCGGAAAGAGTGTGAAATATATTCCAATAGAGAATCACGCACGTAAGTCAGGGAAAAGCAATATCAGGACTTTTAGAGATGGGATAAAATTTGTCTTGGTTATAATTAAGATATGCACACTGTATTCTCCATTGCGGGTATTCCTGCCCACTAGCCTGTGTATGTTTGTTCTAGGCCTGGTTTATTACATTTACACATATTTTACGGCTGGCAGATTCACCAACATGAGCGCCCTTCTCCTTACGACCTCTGTTATGATTTTCATGATGGGCTTGATTGCTGAGCAAATATCGCAGATGAGATTCGAAAGAAGTGAAGGAGATAAATTTGTTTAGGTTGTTCCATTTCTGAAAACCTATGTCGTTGAGTTAAATGGCTCTGCTGCTTCAGTTTTAACTGATGCCTTTTCGAGTGAAAGAGGGTCTTAAACCAAAAAAAGCTTGTCAAAAGGATTCGGCTACATGAAACGTTCCGTTGTATTGATCAATCCTCCCTTGAGTCTTGAAGACCGGTATGGAAAGGACATGAAAGAATTTGGCGCTGTGAGCGAACCCTTAGGTATTGCCTATATAGCCGGTTACCTGGAATCACAAGATATTCACGTGCGTGTCATCGACGCTCAGGCTGAAAATCTCTCAGACAATGATATAGTTAACGATATCTCTGAAAGGAAAGATGAAATTATAGGGATCTCGATGTTGACGCCGTCGTTTCATGTAGTGAAGCGGCTTTGCAAGCAGTTGAAGGGGGGATGTCAGAACAGTATGATCATATTAGGCGGACCCCATTGTACGGTTCTTCCTGAGAGAACACTTCATGAAATAAAAGAAGCTGATGTGACCTGTATTGGTGAAGGCGAGCTGACCTTGGCTGAAATTGCAGGGTTAGATAATGGTTTGCACCTGGGTGGAATCAAAGGCATCTGTTATCGAGAAGGGGATAAGATAATGAGGACAGAGGCAAGACCATTCATAAAGGATCTAGACAGAATTCCTCCACCTGCGCGGCACCTTCTACCCATGGAGAAGTATCACCTTACGGCATCTCGTGTATCCGAATCGTCATATTGTCCCACAATTGTTGTTGCCAGAGGTTGTCCGTTTTCCTGCACATTCTGTTCCCGGACGTTTGGAAGCACCTTGCGTACTCATAGTGTGGACCGGATTGTTGAAGAGGTTAAGTCGCTTATTAGTACTTATAGGGTCTCTCAAATAAATATTGAAGCGGATACGCTCACTGCAAACAAGAAATTCCTGAAAGAGCTATGCTATGGCTTTATTGATAGTGGGATCAATAAACGGATACAGTGGACTTGTGAGAGTCGTGTGGATACGGTTGATGAAGAACACTTGCAGCTAATGTATGAAGCTGGATGCTGGCAGATAAGCTATGGTGTTGAAACAGGAAGCCAAAGGCTGTTAAACTTGATAAACAAGTCTGTAAATCTTAGGCAGATTGAAGATATCTTTCGATTGACAAAGAAAGTCGGGATTAGTATCCGGGGGTTTTTTATGTTGGGCCTGCCAACGGAAACAAGGGAAGAAAGTTATGATACCATCAGATTTGCCAAGAAACTGGACCCGTTATGGGCGCAATTTACTTTGACCGTCCCATACCCCGGGACAAAGATGTTCAACGAGCTGGACAAAATGGGCCAAATAACAACCTACGACTGGAGCAAGTACAACACGTGGTCGGGATGGAAAGGGGCAGAGTATGTCCCCTTTGTCCCTCAAGGAAGAACAGTTGAGGAGTTGTGTGATCTGCAAAAGAAAGCCTTAAGAGAATTTTACCTTCGACCAGTGGTTATCATACGCTTTATTGCTGGTCTCCATTCCTTACATGATTTCAAGAAGTATCTTATGGGATTCTTTGTTTTAATTAGGAGTAAATTCAACAAGAGATTGTCTAAGAAACAGGGCCTATGAGACTACTTTTTGATGTGAATCATCCTGCACATATTCATCTGTTCCGCAATCTTATCGCCCGTGTTCGCCAAAAAGGGGGGACAGTTCTGGCTG
>JAXHTA010000553.1:0-2620 GCA_034190285.1 Thermodesulfobacteriota bacterium
CTTAGGACATGTATTCCCGGACGGACCTCCTCCAACCGGTTTGCGCTACTGTGTCAACTCGGCATCGCTTCGGTTCATTCCCAGGGAGGATTTGGAGAAGGAAGGGTATGAACAGTTTGTCGGCGCCTTTTCTCAGTCTAACGTGCTTAATCCTAAAGGCCCTCGGCCCCCCGCAAAAACCCAAGAAGGGCCGAGTTAAACCCATCGGCCTGTTCGATATTGGATAGGTGCGCGGCGGACGGCAGCACAACCAGTTCTGAATTTTGGATCCTTTGATGGATAGCCTCCGAGGCTTCCACAGGTGTGCCGAGATCCTCTTCACCAACAATGATCAGGGTAGCCAGTTTGATTTGCGAAAGGCTCTCGATATAATTGAGCTTAAGAATCGCCTCACTGCACCCAACAAAGCCGGCCAGGGGTGTGGCTGAAATCTGGTTGCGGATGCCTTCCACTACAGGGGGATTCTGTTTGAGGTATGGCTGCGTAAACCAGCGCTCAAGCGTTTCCCCGACCAGGGATTCCATACCTTGATTGCGGACCCTTTCGATTCGTTCTTCAAAAAGGGGTTGAGCATCTTCGGGCAGGATCGCAGCCGTATCGCACAAGGAAAGGGATCGCAGTCGATGGGGATAATTCAAGGCCAGGCATTGACCGATCATCCCTCCTATGGACAGGCCGACAAAGTGCACACTTTCCAGTTCTAGAACATCCAGCAAACCAATTACGTCATCAGCCAACTGCTCCAAAGTATATGCACCATCGGTCGCCTCACTTTGCCCGTGCCCCCGCATGTCGTAACGCAAGACCCTGAAATGGGATTCTAAGACTTCAAGCTGGGGTTCCCACATCAGCATGCTGCTTGCCAGAGAATGACTCAGCACCACAACAGGCGCGTCCTTTTCTTGCGACAGTTCGCAATTTATCTGGATACCGTTTGATTTGAACAGCATGATTTATGTCTCCTTTCATTCCGTTGATGTTAAGACTTCATAAAACCGGCTCCAGCCTGATCACTAAAATGAGGTTCATATGGTAAGACCATAAGTCCATTTTCTCTTTATGACGAATTTGGGGTTCTCTTATTTTAAAAACTCGGCCGGGCTTTTAACACCATGAGGGCCGCGTTTTAAGACATGAGTATAAATCATGGTCGTGCTGACATCCTTATGCCCGAGCAGGTTTTGTACCGTCCGGATATCATAGCCGGTCTGCAACAGGTGTGTTGCGAATGAATGCCGAAGCGTGTGAACGCTCGCGGCCTTCCCAATATCTGTCTTTCGGACGGCATTTTTCATAGCTCTTTGCAGTACCTGCTGCCCGATATGATGCCGCCTGACAACCCCGCTTCTCGGATCTACCGATAGATCATCCGAAGGAAAAACATATTGCCAGGCCCATTCCTTGTTTGCGTTTGGATACTTTCTTTCAAGCGCCTCAGGCAGAAAAACGGCGCCATGCCCGTTTGCAAAATCCCTACCGTGAATCTCTTTTATTTTGTTCAGATGCTCGGTAAGGGGTTTGTGAAGAAATTCAGGAAGCAAGGTCAATCTATCCTTATCTCCCTTACCTGAACGCACAATAAGCGAATGATTGCCGAAATCAAGGTCCTTTATCCTCAACCTAACACACTCGGTCACTCGTATGCCGCTTGCGTAAATCAGCTTTAAGGCAAGGGCCTGCTTCCCAGACAGATGACGGAATATCTTTTTGATTTCCTCTTTGGTTAAGACCACAGGGATTCTGCTGCTTTTTTTTGCCCGTATAGTATTTCTGAAATCCCCGAATTCCTGTCCAAGGACGTAGCGATAAAGAAAAAGCAGGGCGTTAAACGCCTGGTTCTGGGTGGATGACGCCACTTTTCTCTCGATCGCCAGATGCGTAAGAAACCGCTTCACATGCTCCGGTTTTGCTTTGGAAGGAGATTTCAACTTGGTATACAGGAGAAACCGCCTGACCCATTCCCCATAGCTCTTTTCCGTATTATACGAATAATGGCGAAGCCGCATCCTACTGGTAAAGATATCCTTTGCTTCCTCCCACGTCTTAACAGATGCTTGATGATCACCGCTTTTACCTGC
This sequence comes from Thermodesulfobacteriota bacterium, assembly GCA_034190285.1. GTDB lineage: Bacteria > Desulfobacterota > DSM-4660 > Desulfatiglandales > Desulfatiglandaceae > JAXHTA01. The sequence continues at coordinate 2,079 of JAXHTA010000553.1, forward strand.
TGTATCAATATCCTTATCCTTAAACACAATCTCTTTCTCTAAAAACCTCTCAACATAAAGAAACACGGCTTCCTGGGCCTGTTTCACCTGCCACTCTTCATACCCCCTGTTTTCAAGGTGATCACCAAACGATTTCAAATCGGCTCCCGAAACATCATCCAGGCTGCCACTGTAATATTCCAGAAACTTGTTCAGCCACCAGACATAATATTTGACTTTATCCCGGGATATTCCTCCCGCATTTTCAAAAAAAGTCTGTAGGTTTTTCTCTTTTGCATCCATAAAGGCCTCAAATATTGATTACACTACCCAACATATAATATATCCTCCACTTTTTACCTTGACATTTAAAAAAGGTCAAGTATAGATCTTAAAGGAAAAAAGGGAAGTGGAACCTTTATATCACGACGTACAATCTAGGTTCCGGCGGCGCTGCGCGCCTCCGGAACGCCGAGATGAGCGCTGCTCAACGATTTGCCCTGGCGGCGCGCTGATTCGCGCCGCCAGAACAAATCGATGGAGCGTCCAACGCATAACCGGAT
>JAXHTA010000554.1:0-2620 GCA_034190285.1 Thermodesulfobacteriota bacterium
ACAAGCAGGCTGCTGAAGAGTTAGGGTATAACTTCATTTTGGTTGGCAATAAAACTTGTCATAACCAAACTATTTCTGACTTTAGCTCAGTGGATGATGCGTTGAATTACATTGGTTTATAACAAATAAAGGATTCGTTCCGAGTTGATGGACAATCACTACCATCTACTGTTAAAGACCGTCGATGCCAATCTATCCTCGGCTATATAATGGCTCGGCACGAGCTTCGCACGCAAATTCAATCTGAAAAATCATACAAGTGACCACCTTTTCCAAGGACGCTTTAGGAGTATTATTGTAGAAAATGATGCCTATCTTCTGCGGTTGTCGTGCTATATTCACCGCAATCCTGTGCGGGCAAGACTTTGTAGAAAGGATCAAAACGCGTTCTTTTGGTGACCAAAAAGATGCCGAGTTGCCTCAACACAACCGACTATTTAGATCGTTTGATTCTGAATTGCTGCTGAACAAGGCTGCAAAGGCTCTGGATTTTGATCTCGAATCCGCTAGCAATTCCAAAAAAATCGGTATCGGAGAGAAAGATAAGAGCGACGTCCTGATTCATTTGCTTTGAAAAACCGGTCGGATGTCAAACCAAGAAATCGGTTCTTTGTTTGGACTGACAAACTCATCAATCAGTAAAATTGTCAGCAGTGTTAACGATAGAATTCAAATCGAGAAGAACCTGAAAGCTCAGGTCGATATGTTTAATTCACAATTCAAGGTTTGACCCCACCTCCCCACTCATAAATCAGTTTGTAGCGTCTGCCGCGGCTGAAAAAATGTCTGCTCTTTTGACCGAAGAATACATTGAAGCAAGAGCTAAAAGGGCAAGTTTGAAAAAATCCCATAAGGATCTCAAACCAGTCCCTGACTCAGAACCTGGCGTTTCACATGACCGGGCGAAAAAAGCCTCGCCCGGCTGGAGGTAATGCCCTCCTCGCGCTGGTGCGGCCTTACGAAAGGTCGCGAACAGGCGCGGCCTCCAACATCAGGAGGTAAAAATGTTATTGGTCACCCGATTTGAATCGGCAGCAAGGAATGAAAACGAGCTGCGTGCATTACTCAGATATGCATTTAATGAACTAGCCAGAAGTGAACCCGAAAGCCATCAGCGCCGAAACGCCCCGGCATCCATCGAAAACATTCAAAATGAACTGGCTTCAAGGGTGCCTTGCCCTTGAGCCGTTTCGGTAAAATCGATCTGCACTCCCATTAGATTTCATCCAACTTTCAACAAGCATCCATTTCAATCCATATTGAAACTAATATTAAATCGTTCAAACACGGTTAAAACCGGAAAACATAACTTGATTTTTTTATTTCATTTGATACCCTTAGCCTGTTTTCCTTAAAAAGCCGGATTGGGCTTTCTGCAATGCCCTTTCTGTCAAATAACATGATGAGCCGTACGGACGGCCTGAAAAAAATGGAGCTGATGATGGATGACAGATGGTTGTCTGTAGATGAAATTGGTGACTATCTCGGGGTTAAGCGGGATACGGTCTATAAGTGGATAAGTGAAAGAGGTATGCCTGCCCATAAAATTGGTCGTCTTTGGAAATTCAAGAAAGATGAAGTCGATGGATGGGTACGCAAAGGCGGCGCAGATTCCTCTAATGAATCCAGCAATAGGAAATAATGCGTAATGATTGAAAAATAGGCGGCTGACAAAATGCAAATATTGGATAATATAAACAATCTCTGGGGTGATGACCTGAAGCAGACCCTCAAGTCAGGTGCAAGGCTGAAAATTGCAGCCTCATGCTTTTCCATATACGCCTTTGAAGCTCTAAAAAAAGAGCTGGAAAAAATATATTCCCTTGAATTTATATTCACAGCACCGACATTCATCCCTAATGAAGTGACTGACAAGCTATCGAAAGAAAGGCGTGAGTTTTTTATCCCAAAGCAGGAACGCGAACGAAACCTGTATGGAAGTGAGTTTGAAATACAGCTAAAGAACAAACTCACACAAAGAGCCATTGCCAGGGAATGTGCAGACTGGATCAGGCGAAAGGCTCGGTTTCGTTCAAACTCAACAAAAGCCTCAATGCAGCAGTTTGCATGTTTAAATGACGGGGATGAGGCTTCAGCATATATGCCCCTTCACGGTTTTACAGCGGTTGATCTTGGTTACCAACAAGGGGATGCGGTTTCCAATTTTATAACCAAATTTGACGATGCCCCATCAACGCAAACCTGGCTCAATCTGTTTAATCAAATCTGGGATGATGATTCCAAACTAAAAGATGTCACTGACGCCATCTGCTCGCATATTGAATCTGTCTACCAGGAAAACTCGCCTGAAAAAATATACTTCCTAATTCTTTACAACATCTTCAATGAGTTCCTTGAGGATTTAAATGAAGATGTTCTGCCTAATGATCTGACCGGATATAAGAACAGTATTATTTGGAACAAGCTCTTCAATTTCCAGCGGGATGCGGCAACCGGCATTATTAACAAGCTCGAAAGCTACAACGGCTGTATTCTTGCTGACAGTGTTGGTCTTGGAAAAACGTTCACTGCACTTGCCGTCATCAAGTACTATGAGCTTCGCAATCGCTCGGTTTTAATTTTGTGCCCCAAAAAACTTGCAGATAACTGGCTGAATTAC
>JAXHTA010000555.1:0-2612 GCA_034190285.1 Thermodesulfobacteriota bacterium
CACTCATCAGAGGCTATGCAGCGCTGCCGAGCCCGAACATAAACAGATATATGAGCGTATGGGACTTAGAAAAGCCCCTCTGCCAAGGAAAAGACATATTGCAGAATGAGTAGTGACCATAAAGGCCGCAAAAGCTGCACCCGGTGCAGGTTCGTCTTCAGATTCGGCAAACTTGGGCTAAGACATATTGAGGGGTGAAAGGGTATTGTAAGCATACGGTGAAACATGGAATGCAGCCTCGACACAAGCCGAGATACTAGGTTGCATTCGGGGTTGTATTAAAGTCAGGCATAAAACACTATCCCCACATAACCCACAAAACTATTGTCGGGCCTAATATCGTAGCTGGTGGAGTATGCGATCTTTTCCCCCCTTTTGGCACCCAGTTCCTTTGCCGCCTCAATGGCGGCACCAGCAGCACCTGAACAACAAGCGTTTCGATTTGCAAGTGATTCCTCGATGACCCCTTTCCCGTCCATATTTAGCATTAAGTCTACCACGCGCTTGTCGTTCTCATCTTTCACCCATGTAACCGCATCTTCCCCGACCCCTTTGGGAGTATACCCGTAATTATAGCCGTAGTGAGTGAGATCCGTCGATCCCAAGATAATAGTTGTGCGGCCCATTTCCTTTGATATCTTAGCAGCTCTTCTGGCGATGTCCAAAGAGATCATCTTGGGAGGAAGACCGATGGGGACAATCTTGATGTGGGGAAAGAAGTATTTCACAAACGGCAGCTGCAGTTCTATAGTGTTGTCCTGTTCGTAACTGGAGGGCGTCTCCACAGTGAATCGAAATTCCTCAGTTAGCTTTGCTGCAAGGTCGGCATCTATTTCTATTTCGCCCAGAGGCGTATCCCACCACCCTTGTTTCATGATATAATTATCGCTCTCTGGTCGCAGGTGGCGGCCAAAGATGATACAGACATGGGGCTCAATAGAATGCCTCAGACACTTAATAACATTACAGGCAATTTTGCCCGAAAAATACCATCCGGCATGTGGAACGATTCCTCCCACCACATTTATTGTGTCGTCCGCACAGGGTGGACCGGCACTGGAAAACCCTTCCACGGCGCGCTGGCAGTCTGATTCCCTCCCGGGATACCAGGAGCCGGCTAAATCAGCACTCCTCACCTTCATTTAGACCACCTCCTCATTAATTGACTTTTTTAGATTGGCAATTGACAATTTGACAGATATTCTTAACAAATGATCGGCTATCGTCAATGGGCAATTCCACGGTTTTCGGTCCTTTATAAACGGCATGGTAGCTATTATACTGTCCTTTGTCCATGAATGAGTTCCGAGCCTGGGAAAATATAGTTCCATAGGGCGAAGCGCTGATACTTTTTGAGATTTTTAAGTAATGAGGAGTAGTTATGTCTTTTGACATCAGTCAATGGATCGTCAAGATTCCGGCCCTCTTGTTTGCGATCACCATACACGAATACGCCCACGGCAGGGCGGCCTTCTGGCTGGGAGATCCCACAGCAAAGCAAATGGGCCGACTTTCCTTTAACCCTGTGACCCACATTGACCCCTTGGGCGCAATCTGTCTCTTTCTTTTCAACTTCGGCTGGGCCAAGCCGGTCCCCGTGGATCCCTCGTATTTTAAGAATACCAGAAATGACATCATTTTCATGTCCCTTTGTGGGCCTCTTGCCAATATCTCGGCGGCTTTCCTGACCGGTGTCCTCATTCGGTTCCTTTTCTTACCGTGGGACGTCTACCAGATGACATTGGGCTACCTGTTATTCATGAACTTGGGTCTTGGCCTGTTCAACCTTTTGCCTCTTCCCCCCCTTGACGGCTCACACGTTCTGGAGAATATACTCCCGCCAAAAGCCGCACAGAAGTACCGGGAATTGACGCGCTTCGGCCCATTGCTTTTGATAGGAATCGTGATGTTAGACAATTATGCCCGTACAGGAATTATAGACCGGATACTAATTGGCCCCATGAAGTATCTGGCACATCTGTTTTCGGGCATCAGCTTTTAGGGTGGCGTCACCTTTACTACGAAATTTCGCCGCCTTTCAGGCGGTCAAGCCTAAGTCTCTGCCGCTCGTCGAATAGACGGCGTGATCCCATCCAGACTGCGGCCATGGTGCCGAAGCCGGTGCCTGAAGCGATCAAAAACATGATCAGAATCTGGTATTTTACAGCTTCCATCGGCGGGCTTCCCGCCAGGATTTGGCCGGTCATCATGCCCGGGAGACTCACCAGGCCTGCAACAGCCATCGAGTTAATGATAGGGATCAAACCACTTCGGGTGCTTTCTTTCCGGACGTCTCCAATCGCCTCTCTCCAGTCCTGACCAAGCATGAGCCGAGCCTCAATTGCCTTGCGTTGTTGCCACCCAGTCTGTGTCAGGCGGTCCAATGCCAGGGCTATTCCGTTCATTGTGTTTCCGAGAAGCATCCCTAGCAGAGGGATAGCGTATTGGGGTTCGTACCAGGGCTCACCGCCGATAATAGCAATAAGGGAAAGCACAGTCATGGAGAAGGAAGAAATGAACATAGAAAGTGCACCTACACCAAAGCCCCACCAACCAGAAAAACGCCTCTGTTGTCGCCCCCACACCTCGCGCCCAGCTGCCAAGAGCATCAC
>JAXHTA010000556.1:0-2610 GCA_034190285.1 Thermodesulfobacteriota bacterium
TCTGAACAGAGCACATGGAGGTGTGGATTGAACCCAAGAAAATCACCGAAGGTCTGTATGGCAATAACTGCCCCCGGCACAGCGCCATTTTCCGGAACGGTTTCCTTAAAAAACTCTTTCAGCGATTCCCATCCACAACGGCTAAGTTCGGAGAGCAGCTTTCGGTCATAGAGGAAATACCGCCGCAGGATTTTGGGAATGCTGAAAACGAAATGACGGTGGGGTACGGCCTTGAGGACTTCTTCACACAGACATTCTCCAAATTCCACCACCCGCTTCTGGTGACAGGAGGGGCAAAAATGTCTTCGTTTGCATGAAAATGCCAGCAAATATTCATGGCCGCATTCTCCACATTTGACCCTTGCGAAGCCATTATGGAGGATACCGCAGTCCAGGTAGCGGTAGATGACCTGTTTGATGTAGGGCCGGAAAAAACCGTATTTCTTTGCGAACTGATCGTCATAGATCTGTTCGAGATTTCATGGAGCAGAGTTCAGGAGAACTATCCAGAAGGGAGAAGAATCAACGGAAGAGTTGTTGGTTTGAAAAAATACGGAGCCTTCGTGGAGTTGGAGGATGGGGTTGAAGGTCTCGTCCATATATCGGAACTATCCTGGACACGAAAGGTTCGACATCCCTCTGAAGTATTGACCCTTGGCAATAGGGTGGAAGCGGTAGTCCTCAATGTGGATATGGAAAAGAGACGAATCTCCTTGAGTGTTAAGAAACTCGTACCGAATCCTTGGCATATTATCGCAGAGAGGTATCCCATAGGCGCAACCATCGAGGGGAAGAAAAAAAAACGTTACGGACTTCGGGGTTTTTATAGGGATTGCAGAAGGTATCGACGGCTTCGTGCACAAATCGAATATTTCTTGGGCTAAGCCCGTAGACAACCCTTCAAAGCTATACAGCAAGGGTGACCCGGTCCAGGCCCTCATTCTGGATATTGACAAGGATAAAGAGCCTTTCTCTTTAGGATGCAAACAATTGACGCCCGACCCTTGGAGTGATATTCTAAAAAAATACAGCCCCGGCACACGGGTTTCTGGTTCCATTACCAATGTCACCGATTTCGGCTTGTTCGTTGAGCTTGAAAAGGGGATAGAAGGCCTGATTCATATCTCCCAATTGCCCAAAGGCGACCCGTGCGGGCCGCTGAAGGGTTTTCAAGTCAATGACGAGGTTAGCGCCGAGGGCATCAGTGTTTCTTAGGAGGAAAGAAGGATCGGTCTTTCTATTCGAAAACTGGTTGAGGGCACCAAAGAGGTTTTTGATAAGAGCTACCTATAAAATCAGGAACGAGCCACTTCCAGCTTAGGGGAGTTGTTAAGAGAAAAAATGCTGGATTATCAAACTCTATCTTTGCCTGGTAGCAGAGAACAGGAACGGAGCGGAACAGAAGAATACGATTCCCAAGCTTCAAGATCGGATCACCTTCTTTCGAAGTCGCAATCGGAAGAGACGGACCTTAATGGCTGAGGGGAGACCCGGGCAATCGGGAAAGGAGAGTCGTTGTTCAAGTATTTTATCCAGCGATTGCAGCGGCGGTTGAGAAAGCCTGCAAAGGCAGCCAGCCCATTGAGAAGAGAACCCCCTGATCAAGACTTATCTGGCAGCGTTACCCACGTTGCCGGACGTGAAAAAAGCCCTGGCCAAGATTCCCAAAAAAGACAACCGGAATCCTGCGGAACCCGGCCTTTGTTGTCCGAGAGGAAAAGAGGCGCTAACGACTGGTGCGTCGACCAGTTCGAAGTTCCCCGTGTTGAAGATCGGACCCGATTCCACGATCTAGGGTTGCCGGTGAATATCATGCACGCTATAGCGGACCTGGGCTTTCGATATTGCACGGCGATTCAGGCTGAGATCCTCCCCAAGACCCTTTCCGGCCGGGATGCCATGGGCAAGGCCCAAACGGGGACCGGTAAGAGTGCTGCCTTCTTGATCAATATCTATACCCGATTGCTGAACATGCCGGTCCGAGGCAAACGGCGGACTGGATTGCCCAGGGCCCTTGTCTTGGTCCCCACGCGGGAACTCGCGCTCCAAATAGAAAAAGACGCCCGTGCCGTTGGGAAATACACTAACATTCGTATTCAGCCTATTTTCGGCGGTCTGGGTTATGATAAGCAGAGTCAAGCTTTGAGAGGGAAGGTCATTGATATCGTCGTGGCCACTCCCGGAAGATTACTCGATTTCTTAAGACAAGGGATTGTGCGGTTTCACGGGCTAGAAATCCTGGTGATCGATGAGGCCGATCGCATGTTGGATATGGGGTTTATCCCTGATGTACGCAGGATTGTTAGAAGCGCTTCCTCCAAACAACGTCGCCAAACGATGCTATTCGGCGCAACTCTGACCCCTGAAGTGGAAAGCCTAGCGAAGCAGTGGACCCAAGATCATGTGCTCGTTGATATCGAACGGGATAAAGTTGCGGCGGATTCGGTAACCCAGATGGTTTACATTGTCACATCAAATGAGAAATTCGCCCTCTTGTTGAATCTCATTGTCGCGCAGGGTCTGGATAGGGTCCTTGTTTTCGTGAACCGCAGAGACCAGACACGCTATCTCGCTGGCCGGTTGAGGCGGTACCGGATCAACTGCTCCATC
>JAXHTA010000557.1:0-2610 GCA_034190285.1 Thermodesulfobacteriota bacterium
ATTCTAAAGGCAGAAGGTACAGGCGATAAATACCTGACAAGGTTCCTTGCCACATTGAGCAACTGGCAAGACCAAATTCTTAACTATTTCATTGAACGTATTACCAATGGCTTCGTCGAGGGCATCAACAATGCTTTGAGGTCAACCATACGTATGGCTTTCGGATACAGGAATTTCACCAATTTCAAACTACGGGTCCTTGCAAAATTGGGCGCCTTTCACACTAATCCGTGATGAGCCATTAGAATTTGAGTCTAACGCAGATACGGGCGAAAAAGACAGTTTTCGTTCGGGCAATATTTAACAACCGGATCTTTTTGTGAAGATTGCCATCATAAATAATCAAGACAGTAAAAACGTAATTAACCTCTTCGGCCTTCCCAATGTGGAAAGATATGGTAAGAAGGCCATTTAGGCTATAACCGATGGCAAATACGGGCATCGGGTAAGGTTTTTTGAAGGTGATAAGGATCTTGTTCGAAACCTGAAAGAGATCATACCGCGGGTTCTCTAAGATGGGGGCGTATGAGCTTGGGCAAGCCATCGTTGCTCTTTCATCGCCCGGAACTCATCCTTTGTACAAAAAGGTCAGTTATTCCATAATGTTGGCACATTATTTGAGAAGTAAGAGAATGATCAATTGATGAAAAACGCACGAAAGGGCAAGAAATTAGTCGTTTTTGTCGGAATGGAGGGATGGTCTAAGAAGGGCGGCCAGGGCGATTATATCCGCGAGCTTTCCCAGGCAATAAGCAAAGATGAGCATTCGGTAGTGGTTATCAATCCTTATTTTGACCGGGCTCATGGCGATATTTCTGACAACAGAGGACGATATCTGTTTACCATTGAATTACCCATTGGACAGGGGTCGTTACCGTTTGGGGTATATTATAACAAGATTGGGAAAGTCCATTATCTTAGATTTAAAGACCTTTATCATATCCTGTTTCCAATCGTATATCCCGACTGGTACAAAGAAGGGACTTTATATTCAGATTCACTTTATGGTTATGTTGAAGCGGTTGTGCTGTCGCGTATCCCTATGCACATTATAAAGGAAATGGGACTAAGTCCGGATATTTTGCACTTCAATGACTGGCAGACTGCATATGGTCCAGCGTATGTAGAAATAATGTATCGACAACATGACGAGTTCAAATCAATATTGAACAAAACCGGAACCGTGCTCACAAGCCACAATCTTGCTTACCAGGGTTTGACTAAATGGGGACTCTTCGTCAATAAAAACGACCCTATCACGGAACTCCTCGGTAGTATTTATCCTGAAAATGGGCTTTTCGTTGGGGTTTATGATCATGGGTCTATATTTGAAGTTGATGCATTCGGGATAACAGGTTTTCCGAGGCATTATCAGTTCGAAGCAGAGGGAGGTGCTGAGTGCTGGTCAGATGTGCCCGGTTATGGTGGGCGCCATAATATCCTGAAGTTTGGCCTGGAAACAGCAAATAGGATTGTTGCCGTGAGCAAGGGAAACTTTCGGGACATGCTGAGAGATGATCTTGGATTCGGACTGGGAGGACTCATTGGTAAGAGGGCGGGACAGGGTGCGGTCGATTTTGTCTGGAACGGCGTTGATGTCAAAAGCGCTAGTCCCGCCACATTGAATGACCTGACTGAAGAAATAGACAAGAACAGTGGCATTCGCTTTACGCAGTTTGATGCCGATGATGCTAATCTGCTACAAAGACGATCAAACAATAAGGCCGCAGCAAGAGCAAAAATAAACAGATTGATTCGCAATAACAGTGATGTCCATTATGGATTCCTTGATGAAATGCGTGCAGAAGAATTTCTTGTATGTGGAATCAGCCGGCTTGTAAGACAAAAAGGCTACGGAATCCTTTTTGAAAATCTTGAATATGATTCTGAACTTGGCATTCGATATGGGGAAAGACTGATAGAAGTACTAATGCGCTTGAGAGGTAATCGCGGAAACAGGTTACAGCTGGTAATCATGGGAACGCCGGGTGACAGTAATGGAGACTGGGTAATTGAGCGTTTAAAGGAATTGACTCAGCAATATTCGGGGCAAATCGCTGTTATCAGAAAATTCGATTCCGTGCTTGCCAATCAGGTTCGCTCAGGAAGCGATATATTTTTCATGCCGTCAGAATATGAACCTGGAGGAATATCCAATATACAGGCCGCTGTCATGGGCGCCCTGTGCATAATGACTTATACGGGAGGCTTGATTGATTTTGTAGAGGCTGGTGGGACACACCCAGAGTTTGTGGCATCGGGTTTCAGTTATAATGCCCCTTGGACTTTGAAAAAAACCGGCCGAGATCTTGCTAGAGCATTTATGGTTGCATTAACCATGTTCGACAAAGATAAGGCACAGTGGCTGAAACTGGTTAGACGTGCAATGGGCCTTCAGGTCGATTGGTCCTATAAGGTCCCAGAATATCTCAGAATTTATGAAGCCGCCCAATATATGGCATCTGCGAATAATTAGATAGTTTGCGAACGAAAAATGTCTTTTTTGCCCATATCTGCGTCAGGCTCAAGTTTTAATCCTCGAAATACTCAATGTACTCCTGCGGGTAAAATTTTCGTTTTTCTTGATCTGAACGAAAAATGCTATTTTTC
>JAXHTA010000558.1:0-2608 GCA_034190285.1 Thermodesulfobacteriota bacterium
TCGATACCGTAGGGGTAGATTCAGAAATGATACGGAAATATGTCAAGCACCAAGATGATAAAGATAAAGAGTAAGACAACATAAGGACAAGCGAATCAAATAACAAGGGCAACTCAAAGCCGGCCCCTCCGGGGTCGGATTTTTACTGCTCCGATTCTGGCAATCATTACGGTTCAAAAGCAGATTATAACCGGCATTCTTTTCATCCTGATCTTTGCTATCGGTCATTGCCTGCCCATTGTGGTGGCCGGAAGTTCGACAACTGCGGTTAAAAGGGTTATGGAAAACAGCGCTTGGCAAGGCGCCGGAAACTGGTTCCGAAAAGGAGCGGCTGTTCTTATTGTAATGATGGGAGCTTATTTCGTCCTTAATCCATTTTCATCCTTTTAAAATAGATTGAAAATTGTGTCATGTTGCTTAACAGCCATACAAGAAAAATTTCCAGACCCAAGTGTAATCCCGACTTTGAATCACTCCATCATCGGCAGGAATAGATGGGCGGCGTTCGTTTTGATTGGTAGGCAAATAAATAATCAAGGAGGTTTTTTATGGCAGAACAAAATTCGGTGGCCAAACGCCTTTCCTTGCTTGATCGGTTTTTGACCCTTTGGATATTTCTTGCCATGTTTGTGGGGGTGATGTGGGGGTATCTTTTCCCCGGAATTCGGGAGAAGATCAATTTTTTTCAGGTGGGAACGACCAATATTCCTATCGCCATCGGGCTGATCCTGATGATGTACCCGCCCCTGGCCAAGGTGAAATACGAACAACTCGGCCAAGTTTTTCGAAACGTGAAAGTCCTGGCGCTCTCTTTGATCCAGAACTGGGTGATCGGACCGGTCCTTATGTTCCTTTTGGCCATAGCTTTTCTTTCTGGCAAGCACGAATACATGGTGGGCCTGATCCTGATCGGCCTTGCACGCTGCATCGCCATGGTCATCGTCTGGAACGATTTGGCATCCGGAGACACGGAATACTGCGCGGGTCTGGTGGCTTTTAATTCCATATTCCAGGTCCTGTTTTTCTCCTTATATGCGTACTTCTTTATCACGCTGGTCCCACAGTGGCTGGGCCTGAAAGGGATGGCCGTAGATATATCTATCGGTCAGATTGCCGAGAGTGTCTTCATCTATCTGGGACTTCCCTTTATCGCCGGTATCATCTCCCGCATTATCGGACTAAAAACAAAGGGAAGAGAGTGGTATGAAAAAAGATTCATTCCCCAAATAAGCCCCATCACCCTGATAGCCCTGCTCTTTACCATATTGATTATGTTCTCCCTCAAAGGCGAATATATTGTGCAACTGCCGCTTGATGTTATCAGGGTGGCCATCCCCCTTTGCATCTATTTTGTGATCATGTTTTTTGTCTCATTTTACCTCTCCATGAAAGCGGGGGCCACCTATGAACAGTCTGCGACGTTAAGTTTTACGGCTGCGTCAAACAACTTTGAACTGGCCATTGCAGTTGCGGTAGCTGTTTTCGGGATCGACTCAGGTCAGGCCTTCGCCGCTGTCATTGGCCCTCTTGTGGAGGTGCCGGTTCTTATCGGCCTGGTCAATGTAGCGCTGTGGTTCAAACACAAGTATTTCCCTCATGCCGTAGAAACTCCGACTGGGGTTTGCCATGTGACGTGCCAACGATGATGAGAGCATGGAAAATTTTAAATCAACTTGTCGGCATGGCCATTTTGCTTTCGCTGGTTTATCAGGAGCGCTCTCAGCGAGACTTTTGAAAAACGTTCAATTCTGACTAAAGCGAACGCAGCCTTCAACGGTAAGGCTTTAAGTATATCTCGCATTGAATTCATAGCCGAACGTGAGCTAACCAGCGACGATTTACACGAATAGGCCTTGTTGGAAGTTCATTAATTTGTTGCTACAAAAACTGTTCGGAGCGGAACGGTTTTAGCCGTCTGAGTCAAGCGCCTTGATATGCTTAAATGTCTTGCTACTTTGCTTTGTAACGATCTTTTTCATCAAAAAAAGAAACATCTGCATATCCCGCATAGATTTTACCCGAGTGAACCACACCCTCGGGAATGACGTACCGATCACCTTTGGTAAATGTGTGACTGACATCTCCAATCACGAGATCGATTTTACCCTCAAGAACAAATCCGTATTGGGCCGAATGAGCGGGACTGGTGGGAAAGCCTGAAGATTACAGGTGGAGCACCCTTTGGTATCATATGCAAACGGGAAATAAGGACGGCTTTTTATCCTTTGATTCCGGTCTGAACGATGTTGGAATAAAAAACCCTAAAGAAAGAATCAGAAGATACAGAAGATATGTATATGAAGCCGGGGCTGTTAAACGGCAGGATAAGCCGGGGTCTAGAGTGATTGATGAAAAGGTATTAAACAAAGAACGGAAAAAAGAATTTAAGCTCACCCGGATTGATCGGTTTCGCAACAGGACCCGGTATTTCACCGATTCAGGCATCATCGGCACAAAAGAGTTTATCTATACTCACTATCGGCTGTTTAAACCCTATAGTTGCATAAAAACCCGACAAAATAAGTAGTAAAGGGCTTGCGGAACCCCATGGATAAAGGTTATAATGAACTACTACAACACAAAAAACCTTATATCCAGGAGGTCACCG
>JAXHTA010000559.1:0-2607 GCA_034190285.1 Thermodesulfobacteriota bacterium
ATAAACCTCATCCTGGTGCAGGTTGTCAATTGCCTGATGACATCGCTTTTTGTTGTAAAATGAGAACCAGCCGCGAAGGCCTTTCCGCAGATCGGACCCATTGTTAAAAGCGCGGATATAGGCATAGTTATACTTCAGGGTCCGCCATAGTCTTTCGATAAAAATGTTGTCTTGGGCACGTCCTCTGCCGTCCATGCTGAAGGCAATGCCATGGTCTTTAAGCAAGCCGGTAAGATCATCACTGGTAAACTGGGAGTCCTGATCGGTGTTGAAAATTTCCGGGGTCCCGTAGCGGCGGATAGCCTCCTCCACCGCGTCAAGACAAAAGTCGGTCTCCATGGTGTTGGACAGGCTCCAGGAAAGCACCTTGCGGCTGTGCCAATCCATGACGGCCACCAAGTACATGAAACCTCGTTTCATGGGGATATATGTTATGTCGGTCGACCACACCTGGTTCGGCCGCTTAATGTCCAGGTTCCTTAGCAGGTAAGGGTATTATATACCTTATGCTCCGATGCGGCCAGCTGGTTTTAGGCCCAGGATAGATCGGCTCAAGGCCAATCAGGCGCATCAGCCGTAGAACACGTTTCCGGTTGATTTTATAGCACAGGCTACCCAAATGGTTTCTCATCGACCGTGAGCCCCAGTTGGGTGTCTTCAGGTACTGCTGGTCGATGAGCCGCATCAACTTCAGATCCTCCGCCTTTATCGGCTTAGGTCTGTAATAATAGGAAGAACGCTGAATGTTCAGATTGGGATCCTTACAGAAGAATGAATACCAAGTAAGAATCCAGTCTTTTGAAAATTCTGTCTTTCCGGATTTTCTGATAATTTACCATCACGAATCAAAAACAAACCTTATCGAAAGGCATAAAATCACAGACCCCTCAGTCATCTTCTCTTGTGAAATAATCCGAGATAACCCCCATAAAGGGATTATATTTTATCGCATAATGGCTCACTTTCTGTTCTACGAAATCCAGGGAAATTTCTTTGTCTTCATCAATAATTCTATCTGCTATGTCCTCCCATGAAAATGAGTCCAAAGCCAAGATCTCTTCGACTTTCTTCTTGTAGAAATCCGCTGCGGGAAGATCCGAATATGCATTTACGAACCAGGGCATAGCACGCCCAACCTTTTTCAAAAAAAGGTTATGTTGTTCCCCGAAATCCAGGCATGACCCCTCTGTGAAATTCATCATGTGAGACATCTCTCCGTAATCGACATATTTTCCCTTAACGCCTATTTCATACGCTTTGGTGCCGGGATAAGGGAAAAAGAACGACCAGCGATAGCGCCCTGGTTTGGCCTCGCCCATTAAGCTTATTGTGGCCATAACATCTTCATAAGTCTCATCAGGTAGCCCTATCATCAAGAAGACAGATGAGTGCAGGCCAAATTCATGGGCGGTCCGGATTGCCTTCACGATCTTTTCGTTCTTCATATGACGCTGAAGCACCCTCTTGCGGATCCTCTCACTTCCGCTTTCCACTCCGAACTTGACAATCTTACAATTGGCTTCAGCCAGATAACGCGCCCTTTCCTCGTCAAAGAATCCCACATGGGCATTCACCACAAAAGGGATGGAGCAGATTCTCTTGTAAGCTTGGCAAAACTCTTTCACGTACTCTCGATAAAACGTAAAAAGATCATCATCAAAAATAAACATTTTAATATTCCGATAATTATCGAGAAGATATCTGATCTCGGCGATGATTTGCTCTACATCAAAATGCCTGATATAATTCAGCTCCCTGAAACTGCAATTGAGATCCTTTCGGTAGCGAGATACCATTTGGTGATTAAAGCAATATGTGCAGGAAAACGGACATCCCCGGGAGCCCATCAAACCAATCCAGCCGTTCTTCGCATCAATAATCTTCTGGAAATCGAAGATCTCATAATCCTTGAACGGCAGTTCTTTGAGATCCGGTAACGGTCTGACAGGGTTGATCTGAGTTCTTCCGTTTTGAAGCAACCCTAGATTTCTTACTCCTGAAATATCTTCGTTACCTGCCATTTTTTCTACAAACTCAAGAAAGGCCTCTTCCGCTTCTCCACGAAAAACAAAGTCGAATTGACTCTTCGTAAGGATTTCTTCTGCAGCGGCCATCGTATGGATTCCACCACATACTAAAGGCGCTGAAGTTGCTTGCCTTGCCCACTCGGCAAGTTTTTGTGCATAAGGCCATTGATTCGTAACCACTGAAAAACCAACCACATCCGGATCTATTTGTGTCAGCCGGTGCACAAATTCTTGTTTTGAGGGCAAGGGGCCTATATCTTCGCAAAGCTGCCACAATTCCACGGCATGCCCGGCCTGCTTCAGTAACGCTGATATATGAGCGATACCGTAATTGAATCCAAGCTGGGAGCCAGCATTAGGATAGACGAAAAGCACCTTCATATTCTATCTAATTGACCTCTTCTCAAGGACCAGACCGGCCTTACGGGAATTGTTGATTATAAAGCCTTCTGATATGAGTGATTCGGCCAATTATATCCTCCACATCAACAGAAGTAGGGTCGGTCAGAGTATCCACGTGTACTATGTTGCTGCTCTTTCGTCCATATGCGCTTCATTCGGCGATGGAGCGCATATGGAC
>JAXHTA010000056.1:0-12826 GCA_034190285.1 Thermodesulfobacteriota bacterium
GAATAGCCCTGGCAAAGAGTTCTTTTCCCGTGCCACTCTCCCCACAAAGCAGCACCGTGCTGTCGGTTGGCGCAACTTTTTGAATTTGATCAAATGTTTTGAGAATTCCAGGGCTTTTACCTATGATGTTGCTAAAGCCGAATTGGTCGCTGAGTTGACGGCGCAGGGAAAGATTCTCCTCTTTCAGAAGCTTATTTTCAGCTGCCTTTTCCACTGCAATCAATAGTTCATCGTCAGAGAAGGGTTTTGCAAGATAATCAAAGGCGCCCGATTTCATGGCATCCACCGCGTTTTGTACGGAGGAATAGCCTGTCATGACAATAATGTACACTCCTGGCTTTTCCTTTCGGACGGAGCGCAGGATTTCCATGCCGCTCAGATCCGGAAGTTTAAGGTCCAGCAGGACCACGTCGTATTGACCTCTTAATATCGCATCAAGCCCTGCTCTGCCGCTCATACGGATATCGATTAAATGGTTTTCACCCGAGAGCACCATACGACACCCTTTGCAGATGGCGCCTTCGTCGTCGATAATAAGGATACTAATGGGGTCCATTATTTTGGCCTTCCGTTTAAGCAAAGAAAGCTACACGATGCCTTATACATGATTGTGATTTCATTGCCATTCCTTCCCCTGCGAGCTGGATGCCACCATAGGATGGATCTATATTTTGCGGTAGCGCCACGCTTAATTAGTGCCCGCACGAAAACTGTCCTTTTCGCCCATATCTGCGTCAGATTCAGATTTTAATCCTCGGAATAATCCATGTATTCCTTCTGTTAAAATCTTCGTCTTCCTTGATCTGAACGAAAGATCCTAGTTTTTGTTCAGACATTAATAATAGGAAGATAAAGAACGCTAAGGCCCGCGCTGAGTTCCGACATTGTCTCAATCAAATTCAACAGTCGTTCCCGCGGAACAGGGGAAACATTCCTGAGGGAAGGCCTCCCCTAACTCGGCAGTTGCCGCCGTGCCGGTGCAATGGGCAGGGCCCAGCAAATCGGGGTTTATGCGGGCCAGGTTTTCGATTGTGTTATCCATTCTCTTACGAGAGGCGGAAAAAAGGTGCATCCCTCCTATTAATGCATGAATTGGCCTTCCGCGGGTAAGCTGCCGGATGTAAAGAAGGGTGTTTATTACACCTGCATGGGCACAACCGAGAAGAACGACGGTGCCCCTCGAAGATTCAAAAAACAGGGCCTGATCATCCAAAAAAGGGTCTGGTCTAATGCATCTCTCATCCAGGAAGAAAGGCCAGCCAGTATCTTCAAACTCTGTTACACGCGGTATTTCACCAGTGACAAAAAAGCGGTCAGCGATTCGTGTGGGCCTGGTTGTAAAAATCACATCACCAGCAAGTTCTCGCATAGATTTTTCATTCATGGACGGGATGCCTATCGGTCGACTTTCTCTATATTCATTACAGGCAAACTTGGGCTGAAAGGCAGCCGGGTGGGCATAGACTTTTAGATTCCGGGTAAAATGCAATAAGGTTTTTAGTCCACCAGTATGGTCGTAATGCCCATGACTCAGGGCAACGGATTTTGCTTTTCCCAGATATACCCCCAGAATGTCGGCATTATTGAGCAAAGCTCGACCCTGCCCGGTATCGAAAATGACCTGTGTGGCCCCGGCATCTATCCAGAAGCAGATTCCGTGCTCGGGAATCATGCCGGCTTTGCCGGCCGAATTTTCAACCACTACAGTCACGCATACTTTTTGCGCCATCTACGATTCCTGCCCGAAATAAGCCGTGGCACATCTCTATTAAGCCCCCGTATATAAAGGAAAAGAGGCGGCAACAGGCGTTTGGTTTATGTAGTCTATCTCACAATCTAACCTTATTCGTTATGTGGGACTTTATTGTTTCAAAAAACTATTTTTTGTATATTTGCTTTATTTTAAGCTTATTCAACTCATCCTGTGTGAATGGTTCAGCATAAAGTCCCATCTGGATAAGAGGTTTTTGTTTAGGTTCAAAAGGTACCCATTTGCCATCTTTTTTGTTGAAAAACGGCCATTTTAAAAGATCAGGGACTAAAGGAACTATGCCTTTGTAAAAACTAACTTTACCATCCTTAAATTTAGCCATGGTATGTCTTTTACCGGAGGCAATTGTATTAACTGCTTCTATCCCGTGACATTCTCCGCACTTTCTGCCGTCACTCATTATTGAATGCGTTAAATAGGGAGCGTAAACAATAAAAGGTTTATTTTCAGATGAAACTAAAGTCTGCAAATTACCGCTTGTAATTTTTCCTTCATATTTAACTAAAAGTAAAAAATCTTTAATTTTCCCAACAAAACTTTTAGACTTGCTTTTAGTCTTGGCAAATTCGCCAAAATGACAATTATAGCAGGTCATCGTGTTTTGAACATGACAAGCATTGCAATCAAGCTTATCTTTATGGACAATGTGAGATTTGGTGTCCGGTATTACAGGATACTCCTCCGAATCTTTGGTATGGCAGTTGATGCAGGTAGCGTCCTTGGCATCAGGGTCTCTCATGGTTTTGTAAAAATTTCCATCTCCATGGATTTCTCTTAAGGTATGACAATCGGTGCAAGTCATGCCTGCTTCCGTGTGCACATCCAAAGTGTTCCGATCTTTATCTAGTTTGGCTACAGCATTTGCTCGAACGTGGCATTTAAAACAAGTCTCATTTTTTTGAGCCATTTCAAGCGAGTAACCAAGCCCCTCTTTTGTTTTTTTGAGGTGGCAGTCGTTGCAGCCTTTGGAATGACATTGTTTACAGCCAAGCTTGTTATACGCAATGCCAGTTAACGCCATAAACCCATCTTTAGCCTCATACCAATATCGCATCCCTTCACCTGTATGGTGGAGACTTGATGAGAAACAATCCTGTAGTTGGTCAGCATAAACTGGCCAACTACACACCATCAGCAGTGTTACAATGGACAGAATAAAGCAAAATTTGCTCTTCATAATTTTTCCTTTCTTTTAGGGATAGATAGTTTGGAATACCACATAACCACGAATTCTTTGTCCGGATAAAATCTTTTGCCTGTTATCGCGGCAACTATGCCTGCGGCGCTTCCGCCGACCACGAGTACATCTGGGTTCTTCCATAGTTTTATCATCCGTCCCTTTTCGAAAATCGATTACCCGAATCTCATAAGTAAAACATGATACCACTCATGAACACACGCCTGTCACCAGAGGCATATCAATTTCTTTCCGACCCTGAGTTCACCCCTTATTTTTTCCATGTGGCGGAGGGCGGCAATATCCCTTTCCAGATCTGTCTGTCTTATTTGAAGTCTCTCACACAGATTCACAGGTTCCTGGGGCCCCTTGTCCTGCAGGATAGCAAGTATTTTTCGTTGAATGGGGGTAAGCTCAGGGTCGGTGTTACCATTTTTCAAGAAGGTCCTGGCGCTATGAACAGCCCACGGGTCACATACCTTTGGCGGCGAAAGAATATCCATGTAGCAATCCTCGCAGAGGACCTGTCCATGAAGCTCTTTTTGTTCTCCCCCAGGGATGACACTCTTACAACGCTCACATTGCATAAATTTATCCTCAACACTCGTTTCTATCCAAAAAAACAGAGTTCATCTTTTCCATCTACCGCAACCTCTCCTCGCAAAGCCCATTCTCCTGCAACCTCCGGTCCTCTTCGCATCAAAACCCTTCTGAAAAAACTTTCGAAGCACGCTGCCAAAATCGTCATCCATACCTTCCTCATAAAACACGTAGTTTTCAGAAGGCTTTCGATATTGCATGTTATAGCGCTTCCTGTTTTCCTCATCGCCTAAAATCTGATAGGCCTCATTGATCTCTTTCAAACGTTCTTCGCTTTTTGAATTTCCCCTGTTTCTGTCGGGGTGGTATTGCTTTGCAAGCCTGCGATATGCCTTTTTGATATCCTGTGCTGAGGCTTCAAGCGTAAGCCCAAGAGTCCTGTAATAATCACTTGTTAACACGGTCCCTGCCTCCTGCCTGAGGATTTATCCACGCCTGCATGTGCCTTTATCAGAACATGGAGGCGTTTCACAGCGCTCTTCACGACCGCAGCAGGTCCTGCCGGGAACACGCTCCGGTATTCCGCCCATAAAGGAAGCAAAAGATAATATCCTCTCCATTTTAGTGCTTCCGCATCCCTTGCAAGAGATAGCTTCATCCTTTCCCATACCGATTAAATATTCGGATGTGGCACCACATGCCGTGCATCGGTACTCATAAATCGGCATTTCAATCCTCCTTTAACTTTTTCCAATGAAAGGATGCCCCTGCCGACCTGAAGGGCTCCTAATACCTGATTCGGCAGGTTGGGCAGGATTTTCCTTCCTAAAAAAGATCATCTTCCTTTATCTCCTCCATCTTCATCCAGATCCTGTATGCTTTTTCTCCCCCATCCTCAAAACATTTGTATCCTGTCGCATCAACCTCTTCTACCATGACCTCCCCTAACTCTTTGCATTGTTCCAACCAGTTTTTAAAGTGATGTCCGCCACCGAAATAGACTTTGGTCCATCTGTTCCCTTCTTTATCTATGAGGCTTTTAACAAGGTCCTCTTCGGCCATTCGCTCCTGGACTGTCTTGACCCGGTCTTCCTGCTGGAAATCCACTTCTGTCTTCTCCCTGCTGTTTGCATCTGGAAATATCAACCGGGATGACATTCTACCCTCGTGTCATGGTATTGCTGCATTTTGGGCATTTCTGCTCATAACACGGGGTCCCCGGTTGATGGGTTGTTTTTTCACCGCAGTTGGGGCAGACACAAAATCCGCCCGGGCCTGCCGCAAATCCACCTCCCTGGCCACGGCCACCAGCTTTTCGGCCCATGCCACCTCCGCCTCTCGCCATACCTCTTACTGTTCCAGATCCCTGACCTCTTGGGCCTTTTCCGTCTCCTCTTGGCATTTTATTCTTCTCCTTTTAATCCTTGTTTAAAGGCCTTCCGCCTTTCAACTAAGTTATCAAACCGCAACTGTTGATATGGGCGGTTCATCCACCCGAAGGAAGCCTGATCCTGGGCACTCTGGGAAACTTTCACAACGTTGGCGAGAGATGCCGCATCACGCACTTCCGGAATGGATAGCATCGTCCCATTAGTCAGGAATTCGGAGGAAATTATGCTTTTTGAGCATATGAACTCAAGTACCTCCCCTATACGCGAATGCAATATCAGTTTCCCAGAACAGGAAAGGGTATTGAATATCATTCCTCTCTAAAACCCTTAGCGCACTTTGTTTTGCAGCCTGATATTCTGAACTTCGAATCGCAAAGTCTGCCCGTCAAATAGCGCCCGAACGAAAACTCTCTTTTTCGCCCATATCTGCTTCAGGCTCAAATTTTAGTCCTCGAAATACTCAATATATTCATGCGGTTAAAATCCTCGTCTTCCTTGATCCGAACGAAAAATCCTAGTTTTCGTTCGGAAACTAAATAGGCATCAAGCACTTTGTCTACAGCGCCAGAGACGAAAGGGATAATCCTGATACCGTGAGCCTTAATCATGTTAGCAAACGCATCTGAAACAGTGCCGCAAACCAAAACCTCTGCACCAAGATCAGCGAGCCTTGCGGCCCGGGAAAAAGGCGACTCGTAACAAAATAGCTTGAAATACCGGTTGGTTGCCATGTATTCAAGTAACTTCTCAAAAAGTCCGGGTATATCCTCCTATCCAAGGGCCACTTGGGTCTCTTTTTTAAAGGCCGCAAAGTTTACCTCATTTCATAGAACGGCGGTGTTGCCATAAAATTCATCCGAGGGCAGCCCGATAGGAAGCCCTCTCAATAAGCGGCCGCCCTTTCCGCCTGTACTGAGGTAGTATTTAATTAGCCAGGGGGCGTTGAACGTGCGGCGTAATAATTCATGTTGCGGCCTCTAAAAAAGAGACCCACATGGCCATTTTGTATTCCCGGACTTTTTGAGAACTTACGTATTCAACGATTTCCACAATAAGCAACGTGTGCGAGAAATCAAAGAGGGCTGAAATGTGATTTTTCCCAGACGGTCAAGGCTATTTCTACTTCACATAATTCCCCTCTTTCATACACAACCGCAATTTGTATGCCACCATTGAAAACCAACCTTCGTTATGATGATAATCACTCTATTATTAAAGGGTTATGTTAAATCAAGGATAGAGGAAAGGACTGGGTTTTATGAGATTAATTGCGTTATTGCAATGTTATGTGGAGCTATAGCAGTAATAGTGCAAATTTAACAGACGGCTTTCTGTTAACCCGCCCATCGATTTTTGGGAAATCAATATTTCACAAACAGTGACTACTCATGTAATCAGACTAAAGCTGTTTAAGCTGAAGGCTGAAATAGTCCGGCCATCTTCCTTTGATTATAAGGCCTTCTAAGGTCTAACATAATCCTGAAGGTGAGGGCTATATTTTCAAGTTTTGAACAAAATGAGCCTGTGCCCAAATAAAAGGCTTGACTATTTATTGTTAATAGTTATGTTATAGTCACAAGCTCATAACTGGAGGCCAGAATGCCAAGACCTATAAAGCCTAGATTTGTTCAGGGGCGCCCCGTTGTTGATACCTTTATTCCCAGCACGGTGCCGCCATGGGGAAGGGAGGAGGTTGTACTTCCCATTGAAGGACTTGAGGCGATCAAAATGAACGATTTTCAAGGATTGGATCAAGAAACGTCTGCACGGATGATGAATGTTTCGCGTCAGACCTTTGGGAGGATACTGTCCGAGGCGCGAGTCATTGTTGCTGATGCCCTGGTTATGGGCAAGACTCTTAGGATTCAGGGTGGCAATTTTCATATGCCGCCCAGAGGAAGAGGAAGGCACCGTCGGGGCCATGGCGGTGGATTTTAAGAGAAAGGAGGTGAGTTATATGCCCGGGTTTGACAGAACAGGTCCAATGGGCGCTGGACCCATGACCGGAGGAAGTCGTGGATTTTGTAATCCATACGGCAGATCCTATGGTTTCCAGAGTCTTGGAGGGGGCCGTAGCTTTAGAGGCGGTCTCGGTGGCGGCTTTGGCAGAGGCCGAGGCTACGGTAGAGGATTCGGCTGGCGTGGAGTTTATCCGCATTCGGGAGGATGGTATGGATCAGCCTATAATGTTCCTTATGGGAGTCCCTACACCATGAATCCCGGAGATGAGGCCAGCATGCTCAAGGCTGAAGCCGATGCGGTGAAAAGTGAGCTTGATGCCATAAAGAGACGGATACAGGAGCTCGAGTCGACGTCTTCTGAATCATAACTCTCTTAAAGAACAGGTATCCGTGGCTTCCCTTTCGACGGAGGCCCCGGATACCCCCACAACGGTATGACAGAAAGCCGGCTCAACCCTTCCAGAGGTCCACGTCGATCAGGCCGATCTTTGCAGCATACCGGACCAGCTCCACGGTGCTGTGAAGGTCAAGCTTGCTCATTATATTTGCCCGGTGATTTTCAACGGTCTTGGGGCTGATAAAGAGTTTTTCAGCAACACCTTTAGGAGAAAGCCCTTCGGCCAGCATACGCATAACCTCCTGCTCCCGGGGGGTGAGGGTATTGTAGGGATTATCCCTGATGTTTTTATCCCTTGCCGGAGACTCCATTAACTGGTTTACAACCTGACGAGAAAGAGATTTATCCAGAAAATATTCGCCATTTGAAATAGCGTCGAGGCCCTTGAGTAGTCCGGCTGCCGCGGATTCCTTGACCAAATATCCCGTGGCGCCGGCCTGAAAGGCCTCAGCAATATAGTCAATCTTGGAATGCATACTCACGATCATTACAGGTGTATCCGGCACGCAACTTCGTATTTCGCGGGTCACATCGATGCCGTTTATATCCGGCAGGGATATGTCCATTACCACCAGGTCAGGCTTATGTTGTTCCGCCATCCGGATCGCTTCACGTCCGTTTCCCGTCTCCCCAAAGACCTCATAGTTCCCATCCTGTCGTTCTATGATTGCCTTAAGGCCTTCCCTGAAAAGGGGGTGGTCGTCAACGATCAATATGGTTTTCTTTCGAGCCATTCTTGCTCTCCTTGGAAGGAATCTCTATGAATATTTTTGTGCCCTCTCCGGTACTGGACTGTACTTCCATTTTGCCCGCAAGTAAACCGATCCTCTCCTCCATACTGCGGAGTCCCATCCGTTTTTCCTTTGTAGCAAGGGCCATTCGTTCCTTTACATCAAATCCCCTCCCGTCATCCTCTATGCGCAGGATAATGTTTGGGAAAGAAGCAACGAGCCTGACGACTGCCTGGCCGGCACCGGCATGTTTTCTGATGTTGTTGAGCCCTTCCTGGACCAGACGATAAATATTGATCTCAGTACCCGAATCAAGTTTTATGTTGTCCATTCCAGCGGAATTAAAATTGACGGTCAGCCCGGTTTTTTCAGAAAAATCAGAACAATATTGGTATAGCGTGGACACAAGGCCGAAATGCTGCAGACCGGGAGGACGCAGATCATATGCAAGATCCCTTGTAGCCGTGATTGTTTTCTGAAGTATTTCGATGAATTCGGCTATATTTTGTCTTGTTTTGTCAGAAAATTGGATGTCATTTTCAAGAAGGATTTCACATCCGATTTTCAGCATGGAAAGATCCTGCCCGATCTTGTCGTGGAGTTCGCGAGAAATCATCTGACGTTCTGTTTCTTGGGCTTCAAGCAGTTGTTGGGAAAGCCTGCGTATGTCTTCCTGGGCCTGCTTGCGTTCCGTAATGTCTTGGATTTGAACCAACCATTCGGTAAGAGGATACCTCTCTTTTTCTCCGAACGCAGTGATCACTATGTCAATAAAAATAGTGCCGGTCTTTGTAGTATTGTACAGTCCGGTTTTATGGACAACCCCGAAGTCATAAATGGTTTCAAGGTGAATAGTTTGGCCATTGAGCAATTTTGTCCTTGTATCATCGCACATACTGGCTTCATCAAAGACTTTAACCCCCTCTATCTTTGCTGCATCGGGTACGCCAAATATTTTCAGCAAGGCACGGTTCGCCTCCAGCACTCGTCCTTCTAGTGCGCAAAGTCCAATTCCAATAGGGGAGTTCTCAAAAATATTCTTAAACCTCTCTTCGCTCTTTTGCAGGGAATCCATGAGATCGCTTTCACGAATAACCCTATTAATGACTCTGGGAAGCAAAGTAAAAAAATTATCGGATTTTACCAGATAATCCCAGACCCCAAGTTTCATGGCCTTTACGGCAACCATTTCATTTCCCTGGCCAGTGACCATGATTACGGGGATCTTGCTTCCCCTGTTATTCAGAGTCTCTAACAGCTCAACACCGTCTATGTCCGGCATAAGGTAATCGGTAATAATGATGTCAGGGTTGATCTCATCGAGCTTCTCAAGGAAAGAGTAGCCTTCCTTGAAATGATGTATCACAGCCAGCGGCAATTCGTCGACAATAGCCCGCTTCATAAGAGCAAAATGGGCCTCTTCATCTTCTATAATGGCAATTTGTTTTGTTTTGACCATGCTCGTACTGTATCTGCTCAATATCCAGGGCACTGAGGCCCTGACATAATATGCGACCACAGATCCAAATGTAGGGTGGCATCTTGTATGCCGCCGATTTATGGTCGGGCATAAAACCGACCCTATTTCATTTTCCCCCTTTTATAGAGATAATACCTAATACCTCGTAATTTTCATTTTTTCAATTCATTGGGCCGGTAAACTCATTATTCGATCACCGGGGGCTCATTGATGAGCATCCAGTAAAAATCGAGCTGTCTTATTTTCTCTTCAAAGGCCTTGAAATCTATTGGCTTGGTGAGGTAACTGTTGGCATAGTGACAGTAGGATTGGGCGATATCCTCTTCCCGGTCGGATGTGGTAAGCATGACAACCGGAATCTTTCTCAGGCTTTGATCTTTCTTAATGAGCTTCAATACCTCTATCCCGTCGGTTCCCGGGAGCTTGATGTCGAGCAAGATCAGGCCTGGCTTGGGATACTTGGCCTTATCTTCGTAATCCCCACGGTTGAAGAGATAATCTAATGCGTCTTCTCCATTGTCAATAACAATGACCCGGTTTACATTGCCGGCCTTTCGAATGGCCCGCGCGGTCAATTCAGCATGAGCCCTTTCGTCTTCTATAAGTAAAATAGTTAACGGTTCATACATCATAGTAATCTTCACTCCTGTGCAATGTGAAAAAGAAGGCGCTCCCTTTTCCGGGCTCTGACGTCAACCAGATGCGTCCCCCGTGGGTCTCTATGATTCGCTTTACAATGGCCAGGCCGATGCCGGTTCCCTCTCCGACTTTTTTTGCATCGGGCAGTCTTTGGAATACCTGAAAAATTTTTTCAAAATGCCTCTCATCAATGCCAATGCCGTTATCCTGAATAAAAAACACGCAGGATCCGTCCTGCTGTTGGACCCCGACCTTGATTCGGGGGGCCGGGTTCTCTTTTCCGATATATTTAATCGCGTTGGACAACAGATTTTCCATAATCTGCAGTAATCGTTTTCTCTCACCATAGATGTTCGGCAGGTTTTTTTCAATGGTAACCGCAATATTCTTTTCCCTGATCTGATGCTCAAAAATTGCCATAGACTCTTCAATAATAGAGGCAAAAGAGAGTTCACGCTTTTGTTCTGCTACCCGGCCGATTCGGGAGAGTTCCATCAGTTCATTGATCAGGATTTCCATCTTTCCGACTGCGTCGTTTATATAGGCAAAATGTTTTTGCCCTTCTTCAGAGAGAGAATCTCCAAAATCTTCCATCAAGGCACCGATAAAACCATTGATGGTAACGAGGGGCGTCTTCAAATCGTGAGAGACCGAGTAGACAAAGGTCTCGAGCTCTGCATTTTTTGCATCCAGTTCTTCGAGCAGGCGCTGTAGCCTCTTTTCATTTTCTCGTAAGGTCTCTTCAACCTTTTTCCGCTCGTCGATTTCATAAAGGGCGCTGTTTCTGGCATCCCAGTACATTTGCATACGATGGAGCAACAAATAAAAAATAAGGGAAAGAAATACGGAGATAAGAAGACCGAAAATCAGAAACAAAAACAAAGAAATGGGCATCGATATGTAAGAAGCGGTTGTGAGTTCCCCGGGTTCAAGATCCAATTGCCAGGTTTTTCCATAAAAGCTAATCTCTCTTAACACATGAATTCTGCCTTCTGCCGGTTTGATCTTTCCCTGCTTTACATTCCAATATATCAATCGCTCATTTTCATAGATTCTGATCTGGAAATCTTCCAGAATTCTTGTGGCCAGGCAGGTGTTCATGAGTTCTTGAACCTGAAACGCACCGTTCAGGTACCCTTGCACCCTGCCAGCATGGACCAGGGGCAAGAATATTTCAAAACCGATTCCTTCCCCAAGAATCTCAACACAGTGCGTAACCACAAAGTCGAGTTCCCTCCGGGCTTTTTCAATGCCTTGCAGGTAACTGGGATCGGCATGCGGAGACACACTTTTATCTATGATGTCTGCATTCGCTTTATCCGGAAAGCCCCATCGAATAATCCCATCGGGATCAATCCACCTGATAGCAAAAAAACCGGGGTAATGGGTGTAAAGAGATTCGGCGAATTGAAGAAAACGTCTCTTGCTGAAATCGGGGGGGGTCCTTTCTGTCCATCTTTCAGCCAGTAGTTTGAGGGAAGCCATTCGGGCTTTCATCAAGCCTTCCACCTGGATTCGTATCTGATCGGAAGCTGTCTCGGCATTATGAAGAATTAACTCGCGTCTGTGACTGTTCTGGTTCTGCCACAAGGCAACCGTCATAACACCGAAAAGCATAAATAATATAAGGGCAAGTGGTCTTTTGAAACGGAAAATTGAAAGCGTCAACATAGGATAAGATCGCCTTTTGTAGGTTCTCGAGAAACCAAGGAAAGGGAAGAGGATCGCGTGCGTCTCTGGAGAGGAGGGTATTGCCGAATTTTTGAAAAGTTTCAATCTCCTAAGCTAATCAAGTCTGTCAGCACGTTTCTTTAACATCTGTGTAGTCAGCGGCCCCGTCAATGTTTCAAAAGGCGAGGAGATTCTCAGGAAATAATTAACCGGGCCCAAAAATTCTGCGGCGGCTTTACCTACCTGTCCTCCTTTTCCAGCTTTTCCAGTTCTTCCATGACTATTCTTATGTTCGATTTAACTTTTATATTTAAAGGAGATGTTGGATATTCATCAATTAATACTTTAAGTATGATGTATGATGAGCGAAGGTATTCTTCTTTTCTTATCGGGTCCTCGGCATCTTTGGCTTTCAAGAAGAGCTTTGCTGCCCGGTTTCTTTCCCGGTTGATCAGTCTTTCTATCGCCTGCTCCTTCATAGCTTTTAATTCAGTGCTAATTCCTTGAGATTCCTCGATATCTTCAAGCCTGGTTATCGCTTCCTCAAACCTTTCCTGCTCGATTAGTCTCTTCGCTATTGCATAGGCCTCAGTTTCATCTTCACCGTTGGGTTTTTCTCCAATGCCAAGTTCCTTTTCTGCCAGTTCCATTTCGTTCAGCGCCTGATCAATGATTTCACTTTCAGGGCCTTCCTCGACCCATATCTTGCGCCGTATCAATAGAAGTCTGGCTTCGTCAAAATCATGTCTCTTTATTAGGGTATCTACCTCGCCGAGGAGCTGGTCCATGGAACTTTGGTCTTGGACCTCCGCGTGTTCGCCATCCACCGGTTCATGTTTGTGGGAGATCTCTTCCCTTAGTGTGTAATGCCCGGGAGCCCCGGCAATTTTTCTGTGGAGTTTCCTTATGATTGACTCCATTTCATCCAGATTGTCAGTCAACTTCTCGTAAGTACGGAGGGCGTCTTCCTTGTGCCCCACATTCAGATGCCACTCTGCGAGTTTTGCCCTCAGGTGGATGATATCAGGGTATGCTTCAATTTCGTGAATGATTCCTTCTCCAATATCC
>JAXHTA010000560.1:0-2605 GCA_034190285.1 Thermodesulfobacteriota bacterium
GGCCACCATAGGCAGGGTATGCCCCCACCCCTGTGAAGAAAAGTGTAATCGGGGAAAGAGGGATGAGGCCCCGCGTATCCGTGACCTGAAACGTTTTGTGGCGGATTATGAGAATCAGAGACAAACTGATGTAATACCGCCTAAATCAGAACCTAAGGGAAAAAAGGTGGCCATTGTAGGAGCCGGCCCGGCCGGACTTACCTGCGCCCATGATCTCGCCCAAAAAGGATACAGGGTCACTGTCTTTGAAAAATTTCCCGTGTCAGGTGGGATGCTGTCTGTGGGAATACCGAAATACAGGCTGCCCAGAGACATACTCAACCGCGAGATAGAGGACATAGAGAGATTAGGCGTAGAGATCAAACCCAATACCGCAATCGGTGACGACCTGTCCATAGATGATCTTCTCAACCAAGGCTTTGAAGCGGTTTTTATCGGAGTTGGCGCCCATGTGGATCAAAAGGCCAGGATGAAAGGAGAAGACGCTGAAGGGGTTGTCCCCGGCGTCGATTTCCTCCGAGACCTGAATTTGGGCAAAGAGGTCAAGGTAGGGAGCAAGGTCGCTGTTATCGGCGGTGGCAATGTGGCAATGGATGCGGCCAGGTCCTCCCTCAGGCTGGGTGCCGAAGAGGTCTCAATCCTCTATCGGAGATCGAGGGAAGAGATGCCTGCAAGTGATGAAGAGATAGAGGCGGCCCTGGAAGAAGGCATCCGGATTGAGTATCTGGTGGCCCCACAGGAGGCCGTTACCAATAATGGCCCTGTGGCGGGGATAAAGTGTATTCGCATGGAACTGGGCGAACCTGATGCCTCGGGAAGGAGAAGGCCCATCCCCATAGAAGGATCCGAGTTTGAGATCGAACTGGACATGATCATCCCGGCCATTGGGCAAAAGCCGGACCTTTCCTTTTTGCCCGCCGGTGATACCCTTGAAGTGACCAGATGGGGGACTATTGAGGCCGACTTGGACACCTGTGAGACCAGCAGAGACGGCGTCTATGCCGGTGGTGATTGTGTTACCGGCCCAGGGATTGCCATTGAGGCCATAGCTGCCGGGCAGAAGGCGGCCCTTTCTATTGATAACTACCTCAAGGACAAGTAAGGAAATTATGACGGAAAAAAGGGGAAGATACATTATTGGCTTTAAAGATATCCCTTCCAAGAGGCATGGGATGCCCGAGCTGGAGGTTGAACAGCGGAAGGATGATTTTGAGGAGGTTGAGCTGGGGCTTGACCCGGATGCGGCTCAAGAAGAGGCAAGAAGATGTCTGAGCTGCAGAAGGTGTCTGGGGTGTGAACTCTGTCTTGCGGCATGCGAGCCCAGGGCAATAGTGTTTGATCAAGAAGATGAAGTCATCGACTTGATGGTCGATGAGGTCATTATCTCTCCTGAAGTTGACAGGTATATCCCCCTGTCACAGGGAGAATTCGGTTATTTGGATTTTATCAATGTCGTCAATATCTTTGAATTTGAAAGAATCCTGTCTGAAGACGGACCTTACGGCGGTATGCTTTTGCGGGCCTTTGACGGTGATATACCCCAGAACATAGGGTTCGTCTTTCATGATGACGCAAAGGGACAAGAAAACGGCAACTCTCTTCTTTCATATACACTACAAGAAGCCGAACTAGCTAAGAAAAAGGTAGAAGACCTGGGAATATCCATATTTATATCAGGGGTCACAGATCTTGAAAAGGTATCCAGGGAGGCAAACCAAAAAGGAATTAGCACCAAGAACGGGGAAGTAGTGGAGGTAAAAGAGTCGGAAGAAACAAAAAACCTTTTCGTAAAATTCATGGAAGGGGACAATGAGAGGGAAGAAGAGTTTGAAATGCTGGTGATATCCAAACCCCCGCAACTTACTCCAGAGCTAAGAGAACTGCAGAAGCTACTGGGATAATCGTCCTCACCTGGCATTTGGCCCCCTATCCGTACCCCCGCTACTACCTAACCCGTGGCCCCATTCATAATTGTGGGCGACCACCCGTTCCCAGATAATTATTCGATTGTTTCGCAAATATTCTTCAAATTGTTCCTGTAAGGCATAAGGTGTAGCCGCCATGAACAACAGTCTTCACACTATATTCACCAAAACGACCTCTTATACAGAAAAAGCATTGCATGGGTCTTCCTCCTGTCCCCTCTTATCTTATAGTATAGTGGGTTTTAACCCATGCGACAACTATCTTGACACAGGGGGCCCTGAATGAGGCGAATGCTGAAGTTGAGGTCACATGGGAGTTTGGCCCTATTGTCCATGCAGGTTGGGTTCAGCGTGAAGCATTTCAGCCCGGTGCGCGGCAAAGGCAAAAAGTTCTGATCGCAACCGAGGGCGCATCTGACGCACGCATCATTCGGCGGTCGCTTGATGTCCTACGCCCGGACGTGGCAGATTTTTTTAATTTCGTGGATGTCGATGAACGCCATCATTTCTGGGGAACCGGCAATCTCGTTAAATTTGCAGAGGGTCTTTTACGAATAGAGGTTCTCAATCAGGTCTTATTCGTTTTCGACAACGACGCAGAGGGCGTTGACGCTTTTCGCAAGCTTGAAAAGCTGAAACTGCCTGGCAATATGCGAGCGATGCTCTTACCTGATCTTGAG
>JAXHTA010000561.1:0-2600 GCA_034190285.1 Thermodesulfobacteriota bacterium
ACCGGGCCGGGTGTATCCTCTTGATTATTCGTTGCAAGTGCCCAGACAATTTACGGATCAAAGACTCAAGGAGGTGAAATTATGATAACTGCCGGCATTGATTGCGGGGCAAAAAATACCAAGGCGGTTATCATGAAAGACGGTCAGATCACAGGTAAGGGGTCTGTACTTACAGGTTTTGATCAAGAAAGGGCGGTCAACGACTCCCTTGAAAAGGCGTTCAAGGCGGCCAATGTTTCAAGAGACGATATTGATGAGATCGGAGGGACAGGTTCGGGCAAGGATGCCATTCAACTGGCTGACATAGCGGTCAATGATATCAAGGCCATAGCAAGGGCGGCGAACTATCTTTTTCCAAATTCTCGGACAGTGGTTGATGTTGGTGCCGAAGAGGGCAGGGCCGTTAGAATCGATGAAAATGGGAATGTGGTTGATTTTGCCATTAATGAAAAATGTGCTGCCGGCGCCGGCGCCTTTATTGAAGCCATGGGTCTGGCGCTTGAGACGCCCCTTGAGGAGATGGGCGCACTGGCCTTGACATCGGATATGGAGATCCCCCTGAACACTCAATGTGTGATATTCGCGGAATCCGAAATTGTTGGCCTCATTCATGCGAAGACGAGCATTAAGGATATCAGCAAGGCTATCCATGACTCCATGGCCAGCCGTGTTGTGTCCATGATACGCAGGCCTGGCCTCAACCCGGATGTGGCGATGATAGGCGGAGTAGGGAGAAATCCCGCCTTTGTTGAGGCGTTGAAACGTGAATTAGAGCAGGATGAGATATACATACCTGATGAGCCTGAATTTGGCGCCGCTCTCGGCGCTGCCATCGTGGCTGGGGAAGTGGCCTTGCGGGGTATCCAAGAATTTTGATTCTATGAAAAAATGGGTATGGCAGAAGGTAGGAAGCAAGAGTTCTGGAGATGGACGGAGTCCAGCTGGAAGAGTCCTGATATAGACTGGAAAAAGGCACAACTCATAACGGCGGGCATTGATGTTGGTTCTGTCAGCTCTCAGGCTGCGGGCATTGCCGATGGAAATATATTCGTTTACTCCAATGTGCGGACTGGGGCCGACAGCCCAGGAAGTGCCCGTCACGCCTTGGGTTGCGCCCTTGAGGCCACGGGCATGCCTGAGGACAGGCTGGATCATTGTATTGGGACGGGATATGGACGCGTCAATGTCCCTATGGCCGACCGTACTATTACCGAGATTGCCTGTCATGCGAGGGGGGCCAGTTTTATATACGGCCCCGAGGTTCGTACGGTCCTGGATGTTGGGGGACAGGATATCAAGGCCATCCTGTGTGATGAAAATGGAAAGGTGCGAGACTTTCTGATGAACGACAAATGCGCCGCCGGAACGGGGCGCGGCATGGAGGTGTTTTCGGACCTTCTTGGTGTTCCCATTATTGATATCGGCGATCAATCATTTCAAGTGGATAGAGAACCAGGGGCCGTATCCAGCACTTGTGTTGTGTACGCCAAGTCCGAGGCCACAGGTCTCTTGCGCAGAGGTTGGAGCACGGAAGCGGTGCTAGCTGCGTACTGCAGGGCCATGGCGGAGAGGATATATTCCATTGTAAGAAGAATCGGTGTAGAGTCAGGATTTGCCGTCACCGGCGGTATGGCCAAGAACCGCGGTGTAATGGACCGGTTAATGCCAATGATCGGTCTTGAGCGTATGGAGACCAAGTGGGACACTCAGATTGCCGGCGCTGTCGGTGCGGCGCTTTTCGGGTATGCCCTTTGCCAGAAGGGCAAGGGTAGAAACAGATAGTGCCCGAACGAAAACAGCCTTTTTCGCCAATTTCTGAGCCAGATCAAAATTTTAACCCTCAGAATATTTAATATATGCCTGCGGTTAAGATTTTTATCTTCCTTGACCTTGACGAAAATCCTGGTTTTCGTTCAGACACTCATTAATTATAGGGAGGAGATTATATGTTAGCCAACTACGGGTATAAGGATGCCTCAGGTGATTTTTTTATTAGTATTGACACGGATAAGTGCGACGGCTGCGGGGATTGTGTATCCGCGTGCCCGGCGGATGTCTTCGAGGTGGTTGATGAAGATCCAAACGATCCCTTGAGGGATGAGCCGGTTGCATTGGTGGTTGCCGACAAAAAGAAAAAACTCAAATATGAGTGCAACCCCTGCAAGCCAGTGTCCGACAAACCGCCCCTTCCCTGTGTAACCGCTTGTAAATCCGGGGCAATTGCTCATTCCTGGTGAGTATTTCAGGCCTCGACATCTTTGATGACTCTTCGTGACATGGCAATCGGGAGTCGGGGGAGGTTTGCCGATTTATTGAGGCGTTGCATGACTGAAAGGCAACCGTTCTTTTTTCTACAGTGCCCCCCAAGACGCCCCCCAAGAACTTGATATTGTCCCCGACGCGTTCGTGCCTGCCCGGATCTCAGAGATGTCCAGGCCGTAGTTTTGTCCGGGATGAACAGGGAACTTACCGTCAATAAGTCACATCTCTCCGTTAATGTCAACAGATCACGTTGTACGTCTTGATGGGGCTATGAATGCCTTTGACCTTTACCTCACCTATCTCTTCGACCTCAAGCAGGTCTTTCGTCTTGCTATAAG
>JAXHTA010000562.1:0-2599 GCA_034190285.1 Thermodesulfobacteriota bacterium
GCCGGCTGTAGCGAAATTCTCCTCCACCAGTAGAGACTGGATCAGAGGAGATCAATGTGCTTCCATTCTGCCCTGTCTGTGCTGTTTGAGGATCACCGCCTAGGGCGGTACTGACCGCCACTTTGACATCCGGATCAATCTCAGGGGGCGGAGTAGGGTTAGAACCTGAACAGGGCATCGCTTCACCGCTTAGAAAACACAAACACACCAAAATAATGGTTAATTCAAATAATTTCACTTTAGTTTTCATGAGTTTTTACCCCCTGTCTTAGATTGAAACTCTCCTTCTCGGCGCTTGGATGGAGCGGCGCATAATCTGATGCATTCTAACCCCAGATGTCCCAGACGTCCCAATTGGCAATATAGATCCATGGATAGACAGAATCGGATGTCCAGAACCAGCCAATTTCGGACGTGTATAGCCAGATGGAACTTGTGCTGTCGCCATATGCAGATACCCATCCGTGTTGAGTGTGGTAGATCCATGATGAGGCATCGTCAACCCAGAAGGATCCAAACCATTCAAGGTATTTCCAGCCGTCTCCAAAATCAGTGGCACCTGACCACAGGCCGCCTGATGTCACATCTTCTTTGGTAAGGGTCCCTGTATATTATCATAGGTGTATTTAATCACCTTGCCCCCGTAATCCGCCTCTGTCAGCCTCCCGGCATCGTCATAGGTGTAAGTGACAGTGCCTGCCGAGGCATTGGGAGGTGCCCATAGGCAGATCAAGACAGAAAAGACAATCCCAATTGAAAAAAAGCCTTTCATCCCTTTCTTCCTGTCTTGTTGATTGATGGTCAGAGACAATCCACACATTGCTGGACAATAGTTGGCAAGTTCTGACATTTCGGTTGTAAGTAGCTAATGGATTATCTGGCGTCGCCCTGCGAAAACCTCTGGGACAACCCTGATAGCAGGTCGAGGCCCCTTTGTGCTGTTTCCGGTGTCATGGTGCCCATGCCGCAGGCTGGTGTAAGGATGGTCCTTTCACGTAGTATGTCAGGGTCTATGCCCCATTGATGAAGGCGGCCGAGGCCGCTTTCAAGTCTTGAAAACAGGTCTTCTACTGATTCTTCTCCTGTGAAGTCCGAGGTAGGAACGATCCCCCAGGCTATGGTCCCTCCTCCTTTCAGAAAACGGATAATGGAATCCTTATAGAGCAGGAGATGATCCATATAGGCAAAGGCGTCGAAATTGATAATGTCTGTACCGGCTTCCATAATCATAGGCCAGTCCGTGTTCCCGCAGCAATGAATACCGATCAGGGCATCGGAGTTCTCTTTCAGGTAGTCTATTACCGTACGAAGAATGGCAATGACCTCCTGACGCTGAATGGAGGAAAAGGCCGATCCAAAACCGGAAAGGTAAGGTTCATCCAGGAAAATAATGGGCTTTCTCCCTGACTTGCCGAGTTTCCTGACCTGCCACAGGGCCTTGATGGCCAGACCTCTTACCATGGCCTCCAGGAGGTTGGCATTGTGGAGTACCGGCTTGCCATTAAGGTCCATGACACCTGCTGCAAAAGTCACTGGCCCGACCGTCTGCCCCTTGATATAGGGACCATCTTGTCGGGAACCCTTGTCAATCAGTTCTAAAAGGCCGTATAGGCCCGGGGCATAGTCTCTGCTGATTGCGAAGCAATCCAGATCATGGGCAAGAAAGCGCTCATAGAAGGCCACGAGTTCGGACTCAGCGTCGCCGGTGTCGGATATGACAAGGGACCTCTTTTCCTCCCTGATCTCCAGGAGAGGGAGCCCTTCACTGTACTGGATGTTCATATCTTCGAGGTAGCTGCGCCTTACAAACTGAGGCCAGAAGGGTATGGACGGGAAGTGCTTTAGAATCGCGCGGCAAGTGGCCTCGATATCTTGAAACGGGATACTCCCGATACCGGTAGATTGGAAGTCAAAGCGGTGTGTGTTATCAGGCATGTCCGGTTTCCAAAATTCTGGCCCGCCATGCTTCAAGTATCCCGATGATTTTCTCCTTGCCTCCCCTGAGATCATCGGCATCGGCAATCTGGACCGCTTCTTCCCCGGGAATCATAGCCTTTAACTCAGCAAGGCGCTTCACTGAGGCTTCGTCATGGGGATTATCTGAAAGGACTTGTTCATAGATGGTGATGGCCTCCTCAACCAGTCCCTGATCATAATAGATTTCAGCAATAGTTGGGGTTGAAGGACCCTCAAACATCTCCCTTTCTTCTTCCGCGCCCGGGGCGAGGTCCTCGATTCCCCTCGGGTCCTCAATGGCCGGCTCTCCTTCGGTTAATTCTACGACCTCTTCTTCAATGGGTCCTTCAACCAGTTTTTCCTGAACCAATGCATCTTCAAGCAGGTCTTCCTCAAACGGTTCTGCTCCAAGTTCCTCTTCAACTGGTTCTATCTGCAATTCTCTTTCAAACGGTTCCGCCTTCAATTGCTCTGCAATCGGCTCTACGGATGGTGCTCTTTTGGCCGGCCCCACAACGGCAAGAAGTCCTTGTGCCTCCTGATCATCCGGGTTATGTGCAATATACGTTTTCAGGGCGTCAAATGCCGCTACAGGCTTTTGCTGTTGATTGTAGACCTTAGCCTGTAATTTATAAGCAGAACT
>JAXHTA010000563.1:0-2594 GCA_034190285.1 Thermodesulfobacteriota bacterium
GCCTTCCTGCTCGAAGGCCTCCTTGACCCTGTCGGTTATATAGGAGATAGTATCCATCCTGCGCCTGGGTTCATTGATCCATACCCTAGCCTCCAGATTAACCGCCGAATCGCCGAAACTCCTGACCACTACCTTTGGCCGCGGTTCCTTCATGACCCAATTCAGCTCCAGAGCTATTCCTGCAATAATCTCTTTGGCCTTATTGATATCTGAATCATAGGCGATCCCAATGGGGATCCTGACCCTGATTTCCTTTGTGATTGCTGTGTAGTTTATGATATCCCGGTTCATGATCTGATTGTTGGGAATGATGATCACTATGTTGTCCGTAGTCTGGATCTTGGTTGCCCTGAGGCCTATATGCAAGACATCCCCCCAAGTGGCGGAATTTACAGGCGCTGACCAAACCTCAATGCGGTCGCCTACCTCAAAAGGCCTGTCAATAATCAAGAGGATGCCGGCAATCAGGTTTGAAAGCGTATCTTTAGCCGCAAAACCAATGGCAATGCCGGCCACACCGGCGCCTGCGACAAAGGGCATGACGTTCAACCCCAGCACATCAAGTGCTAGGATAGCGCCTGTAGCGTAGATAATAACACCTGAGAACTTCTTGGACAGGTCTACGATTACATCATCAATTTGACTTTCTGTCTTTGTCGCGATTTTTTGTTCGAGGTATGGCAGGAGAATGCTGACTACGCTGTTGGCAATAGATGAAAGGAGTATAATCATAAAGGCATAGACAATTCTTCCGGCTGTTCTCGCTTCAAACAGGTCAAGCAATTCCATACCCACAAGTATAATAATAGAATAATGTCCTGCTCGCCTTATAAGCATGAAGATGCGTTTGTTTTTGTCGAAAAAAGGGCGATCGTAATACTTCTTTTCGACTCTGCCTATAACGGCATTGAATATCCACCAGGCCAGCCCGGCCGCCGTTGCAATAGCCAGAACATGCATGACGTAACCAGGCAAAGGCCCTGATTCAGGAAAAACCTCTTGGTAGAGCCCCTTAAGGA
Source organism: Thermodesulfobacteriota bacterium (assembly GCA_034190285.1). Taxonomy (GTDB): domain Bacteria; phylum Desulfobacterota; class DSM-4660; order Desulfatiglandales; family Desulfatiglandaceae; genus JAXHTA01. The sequence continues at coordinate 1,020 of JAXHTA010000563.1, forward strand.
AGCCTTTCATTTCCAACCTCCTTGATTAAGAAATCGTAACACTTTAGCCCTTTGAAACAAAAGTTAGCTCGTTACTTATCAGTGTGGGTCTCTCTTGGCAAGACCGCATCACAAATTCTTCACGGCTCGTAGCACGACCCCTCGGCTATAAACAGGGGGTTGGCTTAGGCAGGACAGGGAACCGTCCCTGGAAAGGCTGTCTTGCGCTGGGTTTGGTGGCCATCTGCCTTTCAATAACACGAGGATAGTATATGCGGCTTTGCCAAGAGAGACCCACACTGATCAAAGCGCCTTATTTTCAAAAGGGTGAATTCTTACAAGAAATCGAATTTGTTCGGTTTGTTTGCAATATCTCAGCCGGTACCTGGAGATGGTATGGTTCTTTGTTCAATCTCTAAAGACCCTTGAGAGCCGGAGATCGGCCAGACCTCCATGAAAAGAAGCGTTGATTCTAAGAGGTCTCCCCTCCCCCGACGGAGGGAGGGAAGAAGTAGGTAAGGTTTCGATTGAAAGGAACGGCTGAGCGTGGATGTTCTTCCGTTTATTCTTTGATTCTCCTCAGTTCCACTTTGACTCGATTCATGGGGTTTGGACAATCCCAGACCTGGACATCAGGGTCCTCTCCCACAGGGAAAACGCCACCGCATTGCAGCGTGTTTACGAGGCCGAAAATATTATGATAAAAAAACCCACAGAATTCTCCGCACCTATGAACGCTTAATTCAAACTCATCCCCTGCCTTCATCCCAATGGTGCAGTCCCCTTTTGTTTCAATGACCTTGGCCACTACTTTGCTGCCGATTTTCGGGTATGATACCGCCATTTCATTCCTCCTTATTGCTCTCTGGATTAGGCCGACCGCACTCGGCCGGTTTATAACTCATACTGCGCATGGCACGGCAGGCACGCAGACTAAGTGCTGCCTCCTCCCGGAAGCTGGAGCTTCCGTGCCAGCTTTTCCCAAATACTGTTAATGGCCCTATTCCCTAAAGAACGGCTGTCAAACTCAACGATAGTCTTACCCTGGACCATTGCCTTTGTGAAAGAGGGGTCAAAAGGTATTCGTCCAAGTACGTCCATTCCTTTTTCTCTGGCAAAATCCTCTATCGCCTGTGCCTGATCAGGGTTGAGATCGAATTTGTTTACACAAATCATTGTGGGAATCTGAAAATGAGCGGCCAGTTGTGCTACTCGCTCCATATCATGCCTCCCTGAAACAGTCGGCTCAGTCACAATGAGTACTGCCGTGGCCCCGCCAAGGGAGGCAATGACAGGACATCCGATGCCGGGAGGTCCGTCAGTTAAAATCAGATCCATGGCCCTTTCCTCAACGAGCTTTCTGGCCTCCTGTCGTACAAGGGTTACTAGTTTGCCGGAGTTCTCTTCTGCAATGCCCAGCCTTGCATGGACCATGGGTCCGAAACGTGTGTCGGAAATAAACCATTCACCACTTGTATTGACCTGAAAATCAATAGCCTGCTCCGGACAAAAATAGACGCATACCCCACAGCCCTCGCACTCAAGAGAATCAACCACAAAATCCCTGCTAATGGCTTCCCACCTGCACAATTCACG
>JAXHTA010000564.1:0-2584 GCA_034190285.1 Thermodesulfobacteriota bacterium
ATTGCCTGAGTCGAAAGCAGCCCATAGCATAAGGGCAGGCGGGGCCATAAAGCGACCAAAGGATGCGGATAAAATAAACAGGGCTGAAGGATGCGGCTGCGACCCCCCCAATGATTTGAAGCCCGCAGCCAAAGACCAACCACATCTATTGACCTTTCGCTTCTTCGATAAAGGTCGTGGTGTCAATAATCTGAACTTTAGCTTTTATAAACATCGCCTCTAAAACCAATGACCTCAATGTAAATGATATTTTTTTCTTCATCCACAGAGTAGATAATCCGCATATCTCCGAGTCTTAACCGATAACTACCCTTCAGTTCACCGGATAATTTTTTGATGTTATATCGTTGGAATGGGTCTTCAGCGAGCCTTGAGAAAGCAAGATTCAGCCGTTTAACGATAGCCGTGTCGGCCTTTTGGTAAAACTTGGCGGACTTACGAGAGAGTTCAATTTTATACATCCCGCCGAATGTCTTCCCAGCTTATGGTTTGCCCAGTACGAATATCTTCTTTTGCCGCTCGATAGTCTTCCATAAACCCATGGTCACTTAGTAACGCCCGGGTTTCATCTTCATCACTTACTTGTAAATCCTCCAGAAAGTCCAAAGCAATTTTGAGCTTTTGGGGAGGTAGTGCTTTAATAGCGCCTTCTATTTTATTTTTCATCTCTGAAAGTTCCATGATGTCCTCATCTTTCGGGTTTAAAGTACACGCCCTAAGTCTGAGCTGCTTTTATAAAAGTATCTATCGTTTTAAGCAATGTTTTTTGTTGAGCAGGTGGAAGCCCTTCTATTTTTTTTAGACGTTGAGTAATCCTTAAGCTTGGTTTTGCCCCCTCATTTTTAGATGCTTTAATGCCAAGTAGTTCATCTGCAGTAACTTCAAGGGCAAACGCAAAACGAATAATCATATTAGGATGAGGACGCAATTTATCTCTTTCATAATCAGAGATCACTCTTTGAATAGATCCTGCTTTTTCTGCCAGTTCGGCCTGGGTGTACCCCTTTTCTTTCCTTAGCCTTGTAATCCTCTGTCCAAGAGTTTCCTTGCCTTTGACAAGCGGAGGTAATTTTGTTTTCTCTGTTTGTATCATAATGTACAACATTATAACCCCCTTTTTTAAATATTTTGAATTTAGCGGTTGACATGTAGAGTAATATACTCTATAATGTGATAAAAGTTAAGAATAAAATATTTATTCAATTTTTTCTTGACAGGGTTTTAAAAAGGGGATTTTCCGCTAGAAAAAAAGGCCATCAACTTTTGAACTTTGGCGAGTCTCAGTTGATGGCCGGACAAACGAGCCCTGAACGGGCAGCGTTCTGCTTTTTCTATCGTATCTCCCCGTAAAAATCAATCAAACAATGAAAGGAGGTGAGCAAATGACAACATGCTGTATCGAGACCACGGACATGTTCAGAGGTGCATTCTTTTTATGCAAGGGCGGTGATTTAACCGATGTCCGTATCAGAAACAACGGCAAGCCGATTGCCTCGTTTTTGATCACCGGCAACCATCTTGACCAGCTGGACAAGGACTACCTGAACGGAGACGCCCTGGTCAATCCGGTTCAGTACCGGGAGTCGTTAAACCGGCTGCGGGATATCCTTTTTGAAAATTTAAGACAAAACGAAGGGAGATACCATAATGATAGAAAAAGAAAAGATAGAAAGCATCAAAAACACCGTTGAAATGTTGTCCCTTGCCCAAGCAAAGGGCGTTAAAATGAAAAAGAACGGCAAAAGTTACTTCGGCTTATGCCCCTTCCATGCCGATAAAAAACCTTCCTTTTCCATAACCCCATCAAAAAACGAGTGGCACTGCTTCGGCTGCGGCAAGGGCGGCGACGTAATCCGGTTTTTGGAACTGTTTGACCAGGTAGACTTTAAAGAGGCAGTAAAACGGTTGTCAGGAAACGGGGAACAGGAAGAAACCATGGATCAGGTGTCAGGAGCCGGGGATCAGAGAACAGCCCAAAAACCAACGGCAAAAATAATCAAGCTTTTAAACCGTGTCATTGAGTTTTATCACACGGCTTTTTGTGAAGACCCCAGGGCAAAGGAATATCTCAACAAACGCGGTATTACAGATAACACCATTTTCTCTGATTTTAATATCGGCTTTGCCAATGGCACACTGTTAAACGTTCTTCCGGGCGAGGGCGATACTTTTGAGCAGTTAAAAGAGATCGGCATATTAAACAGCCGAAGCAGAGAGCATTTTTACGGGTGTGTGACGTTCCCTGTTTACGATCTTGACGGCAACCCCTGCGGCATCTACGGCAGACGGATAAAGGATGGATCCGCACCACACCTGTATCTTGCCGGGGAAAGACACGGCGTGTTTAACCGGCAGGCAGTTAAATCAAATAAAGAGATTATCCTCACAGAATCGATCATTGACGCTGTTACCCTGATCAATGCCGGAATTAAAAACGTCATTCCCTGTTACGGCGTGAACGGCCTTACCCCCGATCATTTGAATCTGTTCAAAAAATATCAGCCTGAAAACGTCTATATCTGCCTTGATCCTGATGAAACCGGCATCAAAGCAGCAAAAGAGATAGCGGGAACCCTGCTGGAAA
>JAXHTA010000565.1:0-2557 GCA_034190285.1 Thermodesulfobacteriota bacterium
CATTGATGGACAAGACGAAATTTTACAAAAAATTTAGAGAGATCGCCAGAGAACGACTCAATAAGCTTAATGACCTGTTTCTCGATTTACAGCAGATGTGTTTATACCTAAAAAACGAGCTACATCAGCACCAGAATAACCCATCTTCTTCACCGCTATCTGACAGAATATTCTGCGTGTTTTCACCACATCCCTTTTTCTTAATCCTGAACGCAGTCTTGCCTCATCTATCCCTTGCCCATTACACACCTTTTGTGCCAAAAAAGGTAAATCAGTTACCTTCATGGTTAACCTCAAGGTCTCTTTTGCCTTCTCCTCTGCATCGGCAATGACCTTGTTTACAAATTCACTGCTCCCCAATATACGCTCATCTGAAAAAATCTTGGTCCCAGCCCTCCTTAAAGAAAGAACCTGTGACCATCCCCCAAGGCTGCTAATAAGGCCTCCGCCTACTAAGTCCGGACGACTCCCCACCTCAATTCCCTCACCAACAAAATCCTCATATCTTTCTATCGCTCTTTTTTCGCTCTTTCCGAAATAGGCAAGTACCGTATCCCTGTCCTGCCACTTACGCTTCGCACTCCCAATGATAGCAGAATGACCACACCATTGATATCCCTTTAATTCCTTTAAATTCTTCACTATTCCTGCTCTCACTGGGTTCAGATGAATATAGCGAGTCAACTCTAATAGATAGGGATCATCTTCACATATAATGGATTTGTATCGGTTCTGAAAAAGATGACCGTATCGCTTATGCCTGCGATTATAATTTACCACATATCCTGTCAAAAGTTTCCTCATGCTATTGGAGAGCAGTTGGTTGCCAGTTCTGAGAAGAAGGTGATAATGGTTGCTCATAAGAGCCCACGCATAGACGCTCAGGGCATCTGCATCACAAAGATCGGCCACACGTTTAAGAAAATCCTCCCGATCCTTTTTGTTGTTAAATATCTTTATTCTTTCAATACCTCGGCCCATAACATGATGTAACGTGCCGGGTGCATCGAGTCTGGGTTGTCTTGGCATACAAAAAACCTATCACTTTTATGCTGTGGTGTCAATTCGTTTTAGAACCAACGTCCCCTTTTACGCCTTTTACTCTTTTACTTATAGAAAAGGACGTATGCAACATGAATGGGAAATAAGGCCCCTTTGGGTTCTGGAGGTATATCCTAATGATCCTGAGTACGCCTACCGCAAGCGACTGGTCTACCTGGATAGCTTAAGCGGCACATGCGCCGTATATGCCTGCGATAACTATGACCAGAAAGGGCGATTCTATCGGAGCAACTTCTGGACCGTGCAGGCACACGATCCTGAGACACTGCAGAGAGCGTGGTGGGGGTCTATTTATAAAAATATCATAACTAATCATACCAGCATATTAGATAAGGTGCCCAACTGGGATTTATGGTATCACCCCAATCCCCCCGAGATATTCTCTTTTAAGCATTTGATCAGAAAGGCCCGCTAAATGGACTTGCCGGTTTAAAAGGCTGCTGAACAAATGTGCCCCTATCTTATTTATTCAAACAATCTCAGTTGGCTGTGTTCAATCTCTCTATCTTACCTTTCTTGCCAATGGATGTATTTTTGGTATTGTTAATTTAGTACAGCTGATAGTCCATCGTTCCATTTTACCATTAAAAGCATGACGGAATACATAAGCATTTTTTTGCTTTTACTGTAAGACTTCGTCTTCCTTCTCAGTCTTGCAAGAAAATGACGAAACAAGCTATTGTAGCCTTCAACTGTATGCGTTCCTGCTTTTGACTGTATATGTCGGTCCCTTGGAACGAAATGCTCATAAGGTTTCCATAAATCTGTTATCACCTGTTGGATTTCTTTGTCCTTAAGGGGGTCCCACAATTGTTTTCCTGTTGCCGTATCACGGCCCAATACGCAGTTGACGAATCTTTTTCCATATCGATCAACAGCAATCCATATCCAGCAATAGTTTTTTTAAAAGAGACATAGGTATGCATTTCATCCATCTCCACAACCTGAAGCGTCGAATCGGAGCGAAGCTCTTTCACTGTCTCGCCGAACGATTCGATCCAATTGTAAACGGCAACATGACTGCATTTCAGAAAGCGGCCGATAGAACGAAACCCCAGTCCTTCAAGATAAAGCTCAAGCGCCTGTCGTTTTACATCAGGACTTTTTCCGCGATGTTGAACGGTATGCCTAAAATTACAAAATTTACAACGATAACGTTGTCTTCCTTTTACAACACCATCTTTCACACATTTTTCAGAACCGCATTCCGGACAAATAGCCATGAGACCTCCTTTGTTAAATTGAGACCTCATGATAGCATAGCTATACTAAATTAACAATACCCATTATTGAACGCCTCAATAAAGAGTTTAAACGGAGAACCAGGTCGATGGAGATCGTAGCTGGCGAGAATGCCTGCTGTACTCTTCTTTCCTTTATCTGCCTTAAAATGGAATTGCATTGGAGGTCAAATCCTTTAGGAAAAGTACGCAACAACTTGCCCTACTTCAAGAAATTGCCCTTTGAAAATTTTATACAAAAGAATTGACACTGC
>JAXHTA010000566.1:0-2556 GCA_034190285.1 Thermodesulfobacteriota bacterium
GTCTCACAAAAGATGCGACAATTATTAATGACCCCGCGTATGGTCTTAGATTATTTAAAAATGACGAGGAATAGCCGTTGTGCATCAAAACCTTAAAAATTAGAACAAATTTACCGTGAATTATTAAATATGAACAAGTATCAACAGTAGCCCCATTCTGTGTCAATATAAGTGAGACAGAGGGACAAGCAAAAAGAATAGCAAAATATGCAAATTATTTTTCCTTGACGACTAAACCAACAAAAAGGCATGATTATCAGAAAAACCAACACAGAGAAGGGCCAAAAATGAAGATTCTCATCGCCTACTTTTCAAACACTGGAAACACCGAAAAACTTGCCCAAGCGATTCATAAAGAACTGGTGCGCCGGGGGCACGCGGTTGAGTTTGAAAAAATAAAGCCCGCGATTGCATACTCATGGCTGAGGGAGGTCGCCAGAGATTTCCCCAGATATCCCTCTATAGCGCTGGCCCTGCTTTCAGGTGCCTGGAAGCGTCACCATATCCAGACTTACAATCAGGTGGAGGAGGACATTCAGACCCTCAAGTATCCGGATATATCCGAGTTTAACAGGATATGTATCGGTGGGCCTAAGTGGACCCAAATTTCATTCCCGGTTGCAAGATACATGCAGATCATCAGGGGGATTCGCGGGAAAAAGATCGGTGCTTTTTGTACCTTTGGAGGTCCGCCACTGCCCGTGTTTGAGGTGGCGTTAATCTTTGACCCCATGAAGAGGTTGCTTGAGCGGATGGGAGCTCAAATGATCAGCCAGGTCGGTGTTTCAAGCGCATACCATGCGGCCGGGATTATGCCGTTATTCAGAATGATCAGCAGGTTGCGTTTCAAAAAACCGATAACGGATTTTTTGCTGACATCCGAATACGGCAAGAACGGTGTCATGAATTTCTGCGATAAGATCGAACAATAAAAGGGAGTTGAAAAATGGCGAGAAAATACAGTGATACCGTTATTTTCAGGGGCAATCGGTTTAGTGATACCACCAAACAGATAAAACGGTTCATATTTGAATCCGTCCTGTCCACAGGATATGCGCCCAAGGTACAGGAAATCGTCGAGTATTTTAACCTCTCGGAGCAGGAGGTGAGAGACAGCCTTCATGATCTGCAAGGCGGCATTATTGTCGCCTTGCAAAATGAGCAGCATGCCAATATAGATAAATTCATGGGGCAAAAACTTCCAAAGGATGCTGTGCTGCCCAAGGTGGGCGAAATCTTTTATGCTCGGCCATTTGCGAATTTCAAAAACCACCATCGTGTTTTTGTGGGAGAGGAACAGAGATGGTATGGAGAGTGCCCTATTGAATGTATGACCATATCCTATTTTTTCCCCGGTCAGGAAGTCATCGTTCGTTCAATTGCTCATGATACCGGCGAGGCTATCGAGATCATCGGCAAGGACGGGGAACTTCTGGACTACACGCCCAAATCGCTTCATCTCTATTGGGGAACACCTTTTAGCTCCTGGCTGAGCACAAAAGGATACGAAGGTGATCTTATCTTTCCCTGTGACAAGAATTATTTTTTTAGTTCAGAGGAAAATTATAATAAATGGAGAAAAGCCCAGACAGGCGAAAAAGGGCAGATATTCACACCGGTCATGATCAATCATCTGCTTCGGATGTTTAATTATGGTCATGAACGATTTGACTACCAGTATCATTTCCCATTGCTTAAATTCATACTCGCCTCCTACACCATAGGGGTCTATAAAATCAAGATGGGCATTCCGATTCCTAATCCGTTCTTTTTGTCCATAATAAAACTCATTGCAGATTTGCGGAAATATGGCTATAAGTCCTTTCTGGACGTTAAACTGTGGTAAGAGAGAGGCTGTTCCGGCCGGCGAATTGTTTAAAAAAATCAAGGGATCACTGAGTAAGGGTCAACAGTAGATTTGATAATCATATAAAGGGCTTAACGATTAAAGTATAGACACCTCCCTATCCATAGCCAAATATGCTATGGAACCAGTACGCATAAGCGTAACAATATAAATCTTTAATTGGATTTAGGAGGTGCCCATATGAAAGTATACGCAGGAATCGATCTTCATTCAAGTAATAGTTATGTTGGCATTATTGATGAAAAGGATCAGAGGTTGTATCAGAAGAGATTACCAAATCGATTAGAACATATTTTAGAGGCCCTGGAACCATTCAAGGAATCTTTAGAAGGTGTGGTTATTGAGTCAACCTATAATTGGTACTGGCTGGTAGATGGGCTACAGGCTGACGGATACAAAGTACACTTAGCTAATCCCTCTGCAATAAAGCAATATGAGGGTTTAAAACATACGGATGATAAATGGGATTCATTTTGGTTGGCGCACATGAAACGCCTCGACATATTACCTGAGGGATATATCTACCCCAAAGAAGAACGACCTGTGAGGGATGCACTCCGTAGAAGGCTTCTGTACGTAAGGCATAGGACAGCACATATTTTGAGTCTTCAAGGCGCTATTACAAGGAATCTTGGCTATAAGATGTCTAACAGAGAGATCAAGAAGCTTAATGAGTCAGATGCTGACAA
>JAXHTA010000567.1:0-2550 GCA_034190285.1 Thermodesulfobacteriota bacterium
CTTTGTTTTGAAGGAATTAAAGCCCAGGGCGGCACCATTAACTTCTACCCTAAAGGGGAGATACCCGATGGCCATTCAGGTGATGGCCGGACATGGCGTATCGAGCTGGGCAATAAAGCCCTTGATACGGATAGCATCCTTATGACGGGCGGCGGTGCAGTAGTGGGGCTCATTCCCCGTGGTCTTCCATCCCTGACCATACCCAAGATCGATCTAAAGATCATCCTGCATCTGTTTCCGTATGCAGCCATCATATCACTCTTGGGCTTTATGGAAGCCATCTCAATCGCAAAGGCCATGGCCGGTAAGACTGGTCAAAGGCTCGATCCCAACCAGGAACTCATCGGACAGGGTCTGGCCAACATATTTGGCTCCATTGGTAAAAGCTATCCCACTTCCGGGTCTTTTTCCAGATCTGCGGTAAACCTCCAGGCAGGGGCTGTCTCGGGGCTGTCCAGCGTATTTACCGGCCTGACGGTTATTATTGTGCTGCTGTTTTTTACCCCGCTTCTATATCACCTGCCCCAGTCCGTTCTTGCCGCGGTTATCATTATGGCGGTCATCGGCCTGGTGAACGTTTCCGGGTTCGTCCATGCATGGAAGGCCCAATGGTATGACGGGGCCATTTCAATCATTACTTTCATTGCCACCCTTGCCTTTGCACCGCACCTGGACAAGGGCATAATGATCGGCGTGGTTCTTTCTTTGCTTGTATTTTTTTATAAGAGCATGAGGCCCACGGTGGCCTCTCTGTCCAGACATGCTGATCAGGCCTTTCGGTGTGTAACAACCCACGATCTTAAAGACTGTGAATACATCGCCATGGTTCGATTTGACGGTCCGCTCTTTTTTGCCAACGCCAGCTATCTGGAAGACAAGATAATGAAGATTATGCTCACCAAGAAAAACCTGAAACACATCATTATCGTATCAAATGGTATCAACGATATCGACGCATCCGGAGAGGAGACCTTGTCCCTGCTCGTGGACAGGATCAGAAGCGCCGGTGTTGACATATCCCTGAGCGGCGTTAACGAAAGCGTTATGACGGTGCTAAAACGCACCCATTTTCCTGAGAAAATTGGTGAGAATCACATTTACCCAACAATGGAAAGTACAATCAAGGGCATCCATGAAGAGGCGCACAGAGGCGGCCAGGAAGAAAGCTGCCCCCTCATAGAGCCCGGCCTGAGTTATTATCACCCTTAAAATAAAGGGAAAAGGAGGATAACATGCCTGTTATCAGTATATTCAGCGGCACCTTTTGCAATAAAAATCCTATCATACAAGCCATTCACAAAAGCACCGGGAATAAACTGGTTGCCGACAAAGACATTGTGGCTGAAGCAAGTGGGCTTTCCGGCACTTCAGAAACCAAGATCGAAAGGGCATTTTCTGCCAGGACATCGGTGTTTAATAAGTTCACACACGAAAGGGAACGCTCCATTGCCTATCTCAGGTTTGTCCTGGCTCAAATGCTTTCTAATGATAATCTTGTTATCTTCGGATCCTCCAGTCATCTCATTCCCAAACAAGTGCACCATGTCCTTCGGGTCTGTATTATCGCGGACATGAAGTCAAGAATCAGCCTGGCCCAAAAAGAACAAAGGTTATCTGAAAATGAAGCGATTAAACTTATTCACAAGCAGGACGAAGACTGCGCCTCGTGGGTATATAACCTGTTTGACAAAAAAGACCCATGGGACGTTTCGCTCTATGACATTGTCATACCCTCGGATAAGATGAGTGCGGAAGAGGCGGCAAGCCTTGTGAAAGAGAATCTTGCTAAAGATGTGGTTAAATCAACAAAGCAGTCTAAAAAAGCCGTGGAAGACTTTTTGCTTGCGGCCAGAGTGGAATTGAGCTTGCTCCAGGAGGGACACAACGTAAACGTTACCGCCGAAGACGGGAAGGTGCTGCTGACAATTAACAAACATGTGCTCTTGTTGGGAAGGCTTGAACATGAACTCGAGTCCATCGCGAACAAAGTGCCGGGCGTTCAGTCAGTAGAAACCAGGGTCGGACCCGGTTTTCACAAGGCGGACATTTACCGAAAATATGATTTCGAAATGCCGTCAAAAATCTTGCTCGTGGACGATGAGCGCGAGTTTGTGCAAACGCTTTCCGAGCGATTAGACCTGCGTGACATAGGTTCGGCAGTCACCTATGACGGCGAGGCAGCCCTTGAGCTTGTAAAGGAGGATGAGCCGGATGTCATGATTCTGGATCTCAAAATGCCCGGAATCGACGGCATCGAGGTTCTACGAAGGGTAAAGGAGACCCAACCGGAGATTGAGGTCATCATCCTCACCGGCCACGGATCCGAAGCTGATCGGGAAACATGTATGAAACTCGGTGCGTTTGCTTATCTGCAAAAGCCCGTCGATATAAAAGTCCTGAGCGACACAATTGCGAAAGCCAATGAGAAGATACGCGGGAAATAAAAATAAGGATTCAAAAATTTGCAGATTGATGGATCATTGAATCCATCAAGCAAGCCAACATGTCAATGCTCAAAAAACTAAAACCTGATTTTTTCCGCTTTGAGAA
>JAXHTA010000568.1:0-2549 GCA_034190285.1 Thermodesulfobacteriota bacterium
TTTCAATCAGATGCCTTGCATCATGCGAGGTGGTGACCAGGTTAACAAGCTCCTTCTCGGCAGGTATGGTTATCCTCCAGAGCCCCAACTTATCCCTCAATCCCGTACCTGTCCCAAACGTAATGGCCGGGACACCGCACCCGGTGTCGAGACCTATCTTGCCAATGGCGTCACCCTCACCCTTGTGGACGATACAGCATACACCGGCAAGGCCGGAAAGTGTCTTTATCTTTTTGGCCTTAACACCCTTGGGTCTATTCTCCTGGCATGCTTCATGGGCCTTTACAAGGGTAGCCTCCTTGCTGAAAACAGTACCCCTTCCCGGTATGTTAAGTGCGCCCTTGTCTATGACAAAACTCACGATATCGCCTTCTGTGTCCGGGGTCGTGAGAAAAGATATGATTGAAATGGGATCGTCAACAAGGGCCTTACCGGAGCCAAACAACTTCATGATGCCTACCCTGTCCTGTAGAAGTATCTTCCTGCCCGCCGCCGAATTGACATAGTCAATACCTATTGATTCCAGCTCTCCGATGATCACGGATGAAATCTCCCTGTTTGCGATCACCGTAATTTCGACGACTTTTCTATTGATGTCCATTTGGAACAACCGCCCCTTTATTCTGCCCCGAAAGACCTGGTCCGATGGACCCGGACCTCAACAATTTTGAGTCTGTTGGATCAAAACCTTTGGCATCGGATTAAGATTCTCCTCTCACCTGCAGGGTCTTCCTCTTCCTGTTTACGTACAGGCCGACTGACAACACAGAGAGTATAGGACATACTGAGGCCATGGAAAGAATGCCAAAACCCTCTACTACATTGACCTGGCTCCCGATTCCAAGGCCTAAAGCCAGTACGAGAGGAACAGTGATCGGGCCGGTGGTTACGCCGGCGCTGTCCCATGCTATGTTCACATACTCCTCAGTGGATAGCTTCGTGATGAAAAGCAACAGGAGATAGGGAGGAACCAATAAATAGACAAGTGGTATATTCCATATTATCTTGGAGACGCCCAGAAGCATGCCCGTGCCTACTCCTGTTGCCACGGCCTGCATGAGTAGCGATTTCTTGAAGGTTCCAACGGTCAGCTCTTCAACTGTCTGTCCCAGGGCATTCAGGGCCGGCTCCGCCAGAGTGGCGCCGTAACCCATAATGAAGGCGAATACCAGGACCACCAGAAACCCGAGAATACCTTTCTCCCCTCCAAAAATAGGGCCTTTAGTAGGAGTGTATGTGTATTTGTTGCCTGCCTCATCATAGGCAGATTCTTCAAAAGGAATGGGTATATAATCATTCTCGATATTCACAAAGAAATATTCCTGTAATTCACCATTTGGCTTAATGGCCTTCTTTACTATGCTTTTGTCAAATTCGACAATGGTTTGTCTTTGGTCGGCGAGTTTTATCTTAGTGAAGGATGAAGGTACGTTGATCCCCACGCTATTTCCAAGTTTTGAAAGTCCAAGTTCGATTCCAATATTGAAAAGCCCCATTCCGATTATTGCGAAACATAGACCGAGGGTTATTTCATCAGGTCTGGGCAGTTTGTCCCGCAGAATGACGAACAAAACCAGGAAAAAGAGGATGGAAAGGGGAATGATGGCTTGTGCCGCGGCCTTGAAATTCCGTGAGAAGACGTCAATAGGCTTTAACGGAACATCTCTTAATCCGGAGTATTTCTCAACAGCCTGTTTTGCCGCCTCGGTATGACCGAAAATCGCTAATTGTTGTTCTTCACTTCCCTTTCTGGCTGCCCATCCCTCAATGACTTCCTTGTCCTCGCTTCCAAATACAGACTTTCTTAGCTTGGAGTCATTCTTAAGCTTGGTTATGAATTCAAGCATCTTCTCTTTGCTTTCGTCAAAAACGGCTACCTGACTGCCATAAGAAGCATTTTGGAGCGTATACCTGATCATTTCATTCTTGTTTTTGAACAAATTCAAGGCCGTGGTCTGATTCTCAGCAGCAAAAAACTTGGATTCTTCCATGGGATTGGGCACATTTGACAGATTGACAGCGCCCAGAAAGAGTACTGCGAGAATAGGGAACAGGGAGGCCAGGGCAACAACACCCAGGCCAGCAGAGTCCAAACTGCCGCTGCTTAAAATCCTGCAAATACCAATGCCCAACGCCAATATCAACGGAACAGTCACAGGCCCGGTTGTTACTGCGCCGCAGTCCCAGGCAAGTCCGGTTAGAAAGCGCATATTAGGCTGATACAGGGCCCAGACAGAGAAAACCGACAGAATGATTACTAGTACGTATGCAAAGGGTTTTAGAGACCACCCGTACACGAACCTCAACATTCCAAACATAACAGCGATCCCCACGCCCACGCCGACTGAATACACTAAATAATTCGAATGTTTGTTCAGAATGAAAAACAGAAGAGGCGCTTCCCATGCCTTTACATAAATTCCGGCCACCTTCAGTGCCGCGATGGCAGGCTCGGCAAAGGTGGTGACCACGCCCAAAATGAAGGCAAAAGCCAGTATTATAGGTAGCTTGGATTTTTGTGGAAGCTTGATACCGATTGCTTCTCCAAG
>JAXHTA010000569.1:0-2545 GCA_034190285.1 Thermodesulfobacteriota bacterium
AGCGGCCGCAGGGCGACGCCGGCGGTGGCCGCCAGGTGCGGCCGGGCGAGGGCGGGCTCGCCGTCCAGCAGCAGGCTGAGGCCCACCGAGAAAGCAGGAAACCTTTGGTATAAGGTGGACAGGGTTCGCCGGATGTCTATGGTATCGCAATTGGCTACCGCCGCCAGGAATGCGCTATCCCAGGCTGGAAGATATTCCCTACAGGTCGTAGAATCTGCCGTTGGTGGGACACTTAAAACTATTGGCGGGAAGGAAACGCCAAAGACAGCCTTTGTGGATTTAGCTGAGAACATTGGGGCTATGTATAGGCGGATGTCTAAAAAACACAGGATGCAGCTTCAGGAAGTATTGGATGAGTACCCTGGAGTTAAGGCCGAACTGTTGTCTGCCCCAATCCATGATATTTCATTGGGAGATAAGGCCTCGAAAGTATTGATGTTCTTTAATCGCCTGCAAGAGAACGTGTTCAGGAAGATGACTTTTGACGCCAAAATGACAGCGTTAGCCAAAAAAGAAGGTGTTGATTTTACAAACATCAACGCTCTGTCAGGAGAAGGCAAGGATCGATTGCAAGGCATCTTAGAGCAGTCCCTTGATAACGCTCTGGAGGTAACGTTCGCAAGGACTCCCAAAGGAAAGATAGCCAATGTAACAGCACGTCAAATATTAGATGTGTGGAACAAAGTCCCAGGTTTAACAACCATCCAGCCATTCCCGAGATTCTGGGCTAACGCCGTAAAGTTTTTATGGGATTTCAATCCAACCGGGTTCCTAACCGCAGCGGCAAGGGCGACAATAAATCGAGGCGGAAAAGACGCCTACGAATCAATGGCAAAAGCGACAACCGGAACGTTTATGCTTGGCCTTGCTTTACAGGTTAGGCAGTCAGAATATGCTGGGGAGAAATGGTATCAGATTAAAACCGGAAAAAAGACACCGGAGGGCCGGGACCGATATATAGATGTCCGAGCGTTCGCTCCTTTTTCCAGCTACTTGTTCCTTTCTGAGGCAATGTTACAATGGGCCGGAGCCAAGCCGTCCTCTCTTACCGGGCATGATGTGGCCCAAGGAATTATAGGGATTAACAGAATATCAGGGACCGGGTTGGTTTTACTTGACGTGCTCAGAACCGAATCTATAGATACGAGCGAAAAAATGTTATCTCGATTCGCTGGGGAGTACCTTGGGGGTTTCAGTGTTGGGGCCAGGTCCGTTAAAGACCTATTGGCAGTCGTAAACCCTAATGAAGCCAAGGTGAGCGCAACGAGAGAACGGCCCCTATCAGGGCCTTTCATGGAAAATATCCCCAAAGAGACAACGAAAGCTTTCGGTTATGATATCCCGGAAGCTGAGAGGCTTACAAGGTCAGGAGGGTACACCAGGCTTAACACCGGATTAAGGCAAGTCACTGGTATTACTATGACTGATAAAACACCGTTAGAGCAAGAGATAGACCGCTTGGGGCTAAGGCGGCTATATCCAAAAACCGGGGACCCCGCCCTTGATAGGAAGATCTTGGCACAAATAAACACCAAAATCGAAACAGACATCAGTGAATTAGTCCAAAGCGCAGAATACATGACCCTTAGTGACGTTTCAAAAAAGGCCTTGATACGGCAAGGTATCTCTGATATCAAAAACCCAAGAGGAAAAATATCCGTGACAGAGGCCGTGGGGAGGGATCATTACAACGATCATATTACGGGCATGAAAAAGAGGAGGGATAAGATCGAGGCAGTAAAGAAGCTCGCAAGAAAAAGGCGGCTATCTCTTGGGGGCATAGCATATATAATCGGGCAACAAAAGCTAAACCTGTCTGATAAAGACAAAAAGGAAATAGCTGAACAATACAGATAACGAAAGGAGGTAAATCATGTCATTCTGGGCGTATCTACCGTATATCACGAAAGGATTGCAGGCCTTTGAAATATTATCCGAGCAAATGCCTGTTATCCTACACGACAAAAAAATCAGCATCAACGAGGTCGTCAGCATGGTAACAGACCTTGCCGAGCTATTCGGCATGCCTGTCAATATAATCGTGCCCGAAGACTTCAAGTACAAATACTTTGATGTCAGCAAAAAGGGGGAGAGCTGATGCTTAACCCACGATCACTCGCAATTGATCCAGGCCCCATGACAGTCCTCACGGCAAAGGCAAACCTGTATTCCCACTTCAAGTTCTTCGTGATGAAGTGCAACCAGTATTGGCTGGACGGACAATGGCAGGTAATCAGGGACTATGATACGGAGCCAACGTGTGGCTACCAGGCTACGGAGCCGGGCCTCTATCTGTTTGCCATACACATGGCCCAAGATCCGGAGAACCCAGAGATCAATGCTCCGGGCGGGATGCTGACCATGACGTTAGGGGAAGGGGACATGGCAATCGCCCAGCCTGGAGACGATAGTTGGATTCCGTGGATAGAGGAGGTCACCGACTACTGGACCCTGCCTGCTAATTGCGTTCAGATGAAGCAGGGCCACCTCCGGGCCATGCAGTATGTCCTGAAATGGATGTACTGTTTTCATCATGGACCTTCCG
>JAXHTA010000057.1:0-12679 GCA_034190285.1 Thermodesulfobacteriota bacterium
ATCGGAATTGGGCTAAACATGTAGCTGTTATCACACCTTATTTATGGTTCATCAACAATCAACGGTATGTTCATCCAATGTACCTGTTCCGTTTCATGTCTCTAACAGTTGTTTTTTAATTGGTGCCACAGGAAAGACAACAGGAGTCGCCTTGAGGCTTGTTCCAACAAACCTATTCCGGACACTAGTTAACTGCCACAAATCGAAACAACCCTGCCATGACGGCATGAACCTACAAAACGAAAATAGACTCTAGACCTTTAAAGAATTGTTGTATCGCCTGTTCGACATGACATCGGCAATTTTGTGTTCCCTATCTGCGATACCAATGCCCTATTTTTTTGCCGTGTAGAACTCCGGAGATAGAGCTCTTCAGCGGGCTGACGATACCGGATAATATTATGGCGACCGTCGTATCCTCATGAGGCCGTAGCCCTTTGCCGGGGCGATCTATTTCGGGCGGACCCGTAACGAAGAGATCAAAGAAAACCCCGACGTCATCAGGGGCTATCTGGGAGAATAACGTTTTTGGTTCCTCCGACTTGCCCGGACCTTTATTTGTGATGATTACCACAGTTACGAGGAATGAAGATCCATGAGATCGAGCGCTTTAGTGTCTTTTAATGTTCATCATTTGAAATATTCTAAGGAGGGTAGAATAATGGTGAAGAGGCAAGAGAGTAGGACATGGTCCATTGGCGGTTTCATTTTTTGTCTCGCGCTTGTGTCTTTGATTCTCCCTGTTTTCTCAAGCGCAGCCGACAAAACGATTAAGGTAGGTGTCCTCGGTCCGATCAAGTTCTTGACGGGACAACACCTTTGGTGGGGAGCCCAACTTGCCGCAGATGAAATCAATGACGCGGGCGGCGTGGATATCAAAGGAGTGAAACACCAGATAAAGCTGATTAAGGCTGACAGCAATGAATACCAAAGCGTACCAGACGCGATAAATGCCGCTGAAAAGCTGATATCGATACGAAAAGTGGATATCCTCCTTGGAGGACAGAGGTCGGAAGCGGTTTTGGCAATTCAAGAAATCATGGCTGACAATCGTATCATCTTTATGAACTGTGGATCGTCCCACCCTCTGCAATGTGCACGAATAGCCAAAGACTATGATCGATACAAATACTTTTTCAGGGGCGCCCACATCAATTCGCCCGACATGGGCAAGGTCAACTTCGCCCAGATCGGCATGGTCGCCGGGACTGTAAGACGTCAACTGGGTGTTCAAAAGCCCAAAGCCGCCGCTATTGTTGAGAAGGCAAAGTGGTCGGAGCCTATCGTGGCGATGCTCCCGAAGATGTTGCCTAAAATGGGCCTTGAATACGTGGGCGTGTGGCAACCTTCTCACCTGGCCATCGATACCACGGCCGAACTATCAGCCATCAAATCAGCCAAGGTCCATATGATCATCACCTTCATCAACGGACCTGCCGGCATTGCCGTATCGAGGCAGTGGGGTGAACTCAAGGTCCCCTCGGCCCTGGTTGGAATCAATGTTGAATCGATGAAACAGGGCCAGTGGAAAGCAACGCGAGGAATGTGCAACTACGAGGCAACAATAGACTGGTATGGCCGCGTAAAGATGACTGACAGGACCATTCCTTTCTATGACAAGTTTGTAGAGAGATTCGGCGAATTTCCCATCTTTATAGCAAACGCCTACGATAACCTTTTCATTTTGAAGGAGGCTATTGAGCGTGCAGGGACACTCGATAGCGACGCCGTTGTGGTCGAGTTGGAAAAGACCGATTGCAAAGGTGCCATAGGAAGAATAGCTTTCCGGCCCAAAGGGGACCCCTTGCCCCACGATTCCATATGGGGGCCTGGCTATTTTACCGCCTTGGGCAAGCAATGGCGGGACGGAAAACTACAGGTTGTCTGGCCCGACGGCCGCCCTGCTATGGGGGACAAACGATGGGAAAACATCAGATACGAAGGTACGATCGATTATGTTCTTCCCCCATGGATGTTGGAGTATTGGAAGGGCACAAAATAAGTGACATTGAGGGTTGTTCGGCCGTCGGCGTCTGAATCAGACTAAGCCGTGAAAGTTCTATCTAATTCTAAACATAACAAGAGGAGGCGAAGAGTACTGAGATGGTAGGTATCGTATCGTTTGGCGCGTATGTTCCTTTCTGGAGACTGAGCCGGGAGTCGATCACTCCCGGTGCCAAAGGGGAAAAGGCTATTGCACATTTTGATGAAGACAGCATCACGATGGCTGTGTCGGCAACGTTGAACTGTCTTGGCGACAGGGACCGCCGATCGATCGATCGGCTTTACTTTGCTTCGACAACAGCGCCTTACAAAGAAAAACAGGCGTCGTCGTTCGTTGCCGCGGCCTGTGACCTCCCCCGCCACTTGGTTACAGCCGATTTTTCCAATTCTCTCAAGGGGGCTACCGCCGCTTTGATGTCGGCTTCCGACGCCATCGGAGCCAAGACCGCCGCAAAGGTTATTGTAACCGCCGCGGATTCCCGCCTGGGCGCGCCGGGTTCTGAATTCGAAATGAACTGTGGTGACGGAGGTGCCGCCCTCCTTTTGGGCGACACCGATGTTGTTGCCGCTTTAGAGGGAAGCTACTCGGTCTCGGATCAAATCATGGACGTGTGGCGAACACAGAATGACAGGTTTATACGATCCTGGGAGACCCGCTTCGCCATCACGGAGGGGTACATGAAAGTCACGGCCGAGGCTGTTGCAGGTCTTCTCAGCCAAGGCAACATGAGTCCCAAAGACTTCTCCAAGGTCGTCTTTTACGCCCCGGATCAGAGATCGCCCATGGGCCTGGCAAAGATGCTGGGATTCGACCCTTCGACCCAGTTACAGGATCCTCTCATCGGGTATATAGGCAATACAGGGACACCTCACGTCCTGCTGTCACTCATTGCCGCCCTTGAACAGGCACAACCAGGAGATAGGATCCTTTTGGCCGGATATGGGGACGGCTCGGATGCCTTTGCCTTACAGGTCACGGAGGCCATCAAGGATCTCAACCATGACAAGGGCCTGATCGCTCAGGTTGGAGCTAAGAAGACCCTCAACGATTACAGGACCTACCTTTTGTGGCGTGGATTCCTCAATCCCGACTCGGAAAGAGTCTATGTAGAGACACTGGAGAGCACCTCTGTCCCAGCCATGTGGAGGGAAAGGAATCGAATACTGAATTTTCACGGGTCCCTGTGCAAAAACTGCGGGACCGTCCAAGTTCCGCCGCAACGGGTCTGTATTTCGTGCCAATCCAAGGATCAATCCGACGAGGTCAGGATGTCGGATAAAAAAGGGACGATCTTCACCTTTTCAATGGACGCCGTCAGCAGCAAGGTCGATACACCTGTCGTCATTCCCATTGTCGACTTCGAGGGAGGAGGAAGGGGAGAGTTTTACATGACCGACAGGATACCTGAAGAGGTGAGTATCGGGATGACCGTAGAAATGACCTTTAGGAAGTTGTTCTTTGCAGAGGGCCTTTACCATTACAACTGGAAGGCGATGCCTGTAAGGATAGGAAACAAATAGAATCTTTAAGGAGAGCGACTATGGGAGGAATAAAAGACAGGGTTGCCGTCGTGGGCATGGGATGCACGAAGTTCGGCGAACTCTGGGACAAAAGCCCGGATGATTTGGCGGTGGACGCTTGCTATGAGGCCTTTGAGGATAGTGGAATCGGACCAAAGGACATACAGGCCGCCTGGTATGGAAGTGTCTATTCAGGGGGATCGGGGACGGCTTTGGCCCGGCCGTTGAAACTGGAAAACATACCCATCACACGAGTGGAAAATATCTGTTGTACCGGCACGGAGGCCCTGAGGAACGCCGCCTATTCCGTGGCCGCCGGTATACATGATATCGTGCTCGCCTGCGGGGTTGAAAAACTCAAAGACCACTACGGCGGTTTTTCTTCTCTCCACAATCCCCAAGACTGGAGCAGGGTGGACCCCTTTCTGCCGCCGGTCAACTTTTTCGCGAAAATCGCCCTCAGGTATTTTTACAGGTATGGCATGACAGTGGAGGAAGGCAAGAGGGTGCTGGCCAAGATCGCCGTTAAGAACCACCAGAATGGAGCAAAAAACCCGAAGGCACATCTACGCAAGGTGATCACCGAAGAGCAAGTGATAAAATCCCCTACCATCTCATACCCCCTCGGGCTATTTGATAGCTGTGGGCTGAGCGATGGAGGGGCAGCCGCTATTCTGACCACTCCTGAGATAGCCAGGGAGATGACGAGCGACTATATCCTGATTAAGGGGATCGGGTTGTGCTGCAGCCCTGAACAGACGGTCTTGGGGACGGAGTTTGACTACACCCATCTGGATGAAAACGTCAATTCCGCCAGGATGGCATACAAAGAGGCGGAGATCACAGACCCTCGAAATGAAGTGGATCTCGCCGAAGTCCATGATTGTTTCACCTCTCATGAGCTCATACTCTACGAGGACCTTGGTTTCAGCCCCAGGGGCAGGGCCAGAGAAGATGTTGAGGCCGGGACTTTCACTTTAAAGGGGGAACTACCGGTCAACTCGGACGGCGGGCTCAAGTGCTTTGGCCATCCACTCGGGGCAAGCGGTCTCAGGATGGGCTATGAGATCTATAACCAACTGCTGGAAAGGGCTGGGGAACGGCAGATTTCTAATGCCAGGATAGGACTGACGCATAATCTGGGGGGCGTCCCAGGACCGAATTGCGCCGTCGTCATCTACGGTCGTCATGACTGAGCCAAGGGACCGGTCATCCACCCTCCGGCTGAGGTTCACCAGGACCGTTCAAGGGAAGTTTCCTGTCTTCTCCAGATGGGCACATCTTCACTCACTGTTAAAGTTCACAGTCATCAAAGGCTACTACTCCAGGGAGGTTGACTTATGCCGACACTGAAAACCGCTACCATTCTTGGCGCTGGGGCGATGGGCTCGCAACTCGGTTTGCTATGCGCCGAATCCGGACTTGATGTGAAGCTATGGGACATCAGCAACGAGGCCTTGGACAAGGGCAATGAGCTCATCAACACTCACCTCGACAGAAGGGTGAAAAAGGGACGTCTTACCGCTGAGAAAAAAGATGACTTTCTCAGCAGGATAGAGTTCACCCTTGATATGAAAGCAGCTACAGAGAATACCGACTACCTTATAGAGGCGGTTATCGAGGATCTGGACATCAAACACAAGGTCCTCAAAGAGGCCCATGAACACGCGCCCAAACATGCCGTGTTCGGGACCAACACCTCATCCACCCTCATAACAGACATTGCGGCCGGCATCCCGGAACCGGAGAGGGTCATTGGTGTCCACTTCTTCAATCCTCCTGGGACAATGAAGCTCCTTGAGGTCATATACGGAGACAAGACCAGCAAAGAAACGGCAGAGATCACCGGTCAAATGGGAGAGACACTGGGAAGGGAGGTCGTCTACTGCGTGAAGGACACTCCGGGATTTGTCACCACCAGGCTTCTCGGTGCCATAGTCAATGAATGTGTATGGGCCGCTGAGTGGGGAGAGGCCGACATCATTGAAATCGATGCTGCTGTGAAATACAGGCTCGGCATGCCCATGGGAATGTTCGAGTTACTGGACCTGTTGGCAGGGGGAGGGATCAGTGTGCAATACCATGTGGGAAAGTACCTGACCGAAAAGCTGGGAGACAGCTATAGGAACCCGCCCATGGTCGACAAGATGTTTGAACAGGGGCACTTGGGCAAGGACAGCGGCAGAGGCTTTTATGTCTGGTCCGACGGAAAGACCAATGAGGTCCCCTTCAAGCTGGCGCGGAACGTCGACCCTATCCGTTTTTTTGCTCCCTTGGTCAACGAGGCGGCCAAGCTGGTGGAAAACGGCTTTATGACCAAGGAAGATCTGGATAAAGCCATGATCATGGGCCTAGGTTATCCAAGGGGCCCCTTGCGTATGGCCGACAGCATGGGACTCGATAAGATCGTCGAAGAGGTCAACAGGCTTCGTGCTACGCACGCAGAGGAGAGATATGAGGTCTCGCCGATGCTGGCCGAGCTGGTCTCAGAAGGGAAGTTGGGGAGAAAGACAAAGGAGGGGTTTTATTCTTACGGCCCTGGTGAATTCGAACTCATCACCCTAGACGTTGACAAAGAGACAAAGGTTGGGACATTGACGATCAATCGTCCTCAACGGGCCAATGCCCTCAATATGGACTGCTTTGCGGAAATAGCGGAAGCCCTCCATATCATCGAGGCGGATGACGACGTCAGGTGCCTGGTCCTCACCGGCGTGGGTAGAAATTTCTCTGCAGGGGCCGACATTTCCATGTTTGCCTCCGGGGACCTCGACGAAATGATCCATTTTGTCCATCCGCTCCAGGATCTCCTCACGAGATTCGAGACCCTGCCCAAGGTCGTGATCGCCGCCATCAACGGCGCCTGTTTAGGTGGTGGCCTCGAGCTGGCCATTGCGTGCGACCTGAGAGTGGCTGTAGAGGGTGCCCTGTTGGGATTCGCAGAGGGCAACCTCGGCCTCTTTCCCGGATCAGGGGGGACCCAGCGAGCCGCTCGGCTGATAGGGCTTGCTCGGGCCAAAGAAATGATCTTCAGCGCCCAACCCATTCAGGCCGACAAGGCCTTAGAGTGGGGCCTTGTCAATACCCTGGCCAATAAAAGCGAATTCGGTGAAGTGGTTCAAAAGACCGCTCAGGCCATGGCGGACAAGGCCTGTCTTGCCCAGGGTATTGCCAAGCGGGTGATGTATTATGGAGAGCAGTGTGACCAGAGGACAGGGGTATTTCTGGAAGGATCGAGCTTTCCCCCGGTTATCCTCTCTGAAGCGGCGAACGAAGGCATCACATCGTTTTATTATCGACGGAAACCCCGGTTCTAGGTTTGTGCGATAAAGTCATGACCGCGTGGTTCCGGAGATGTCGAGGGCCGTGATTTTCGGCAATTCAGCAACGGAGCAATCAGATTCATGTTTGCCGATATTGTAATTAATGGATTGGTGGCCGGGGGGATGTACGCGATCTTGGCGGTCGGTTTTTCCCTTATTTTCGGTGTCGCCAGGATACTCAATATGGCGCATACGGGCTTCTATATGCTCACCGCCTTCTTTGTCTTTATAGGAAGCTCAATCCTCGGCTTTCCACTGCTGCTGTCCCTTGTCGCTGCTATTGCTGCTGCGACAGTTATGGCCGTTCTCTGCTTCATCTTCCTGTTTGATCGTGTGAAAGAGCATGACACGACGGTCATGATTATCTCGGTGGCCCTGGCCATGCTTTTCCAAGAACTTCTGCTCCTGGCCTTTGGAGGTCACTTTCGTGGTATCCCCCCTTTTGTCGAGGGCTTTATTGAAATCTTCGACATCAGCGTCTCTTATCAACATCTCTTCGCAATCGGATCAACGGGCCTTTCACTTATTGGTCTGTGGTTGTTGCTTACAAAGACGAAGCTCGGAAACGCTATTCGCGCTGTATCCCAAGACAGGGAAATAGCCTATCTCATGGGGATTGATGTGAGTCGTATCTTTATGATTGTGATGGCCATTTCCGTGGTTCTCGCAGGGCTCGCAGGTGCCGTTGTCGCCCCTATATATATGGTCAGTCCTCTCATGTGGGTGCAGCCTCTGACTATTATACTGGCTGCCGTGGTTCTCGGTGGCCTTGGAAGTATCGGCGGTTGTCTGATCGGGTCTCTCATCCTCGGTTATACGGAGACGATTGTCACCTTTCTCGTGCCGGGCGGCTCTTTTCTGCGAGGCGCTGTTTCCTTAAGCATTATGGTCGCCGTGCTGCTTGTAAGACCTGAGGGCCTGTTCGGCACCGCCTTTGAGGAGGAGAGGTTATAGTGACAGGGTATATTTATCTCCTGTGGGGGTGGATACGTAATGAGATTCTCGCCATTCCAGGTAGAATCATCGCTGTCGTCTTTTTCCTCTCGCTGCTCTCTTTCCCACTGTTTATCCAAGAGACCTACTACCTACGCATTATCATTTTGGCAACCATATTTTCCCTGTTTGCCGCCAGTTGGGACCTCTTGTCGGGATTCACCGGTCAGCTGAATCTTGGGCATGCCCTCTTCTTCGGCGTGGCCGCCTATGGGGCTGCCCTCATCAACATACACTTTGATATGCCTCCCTGGATCACAATTCCCTTAGGAGGTATTGGAGCGGTCCTTGTGGGGTTGATTGCCGGGATACCCGCCCTTAGGCTGAGGGGATTCTATCTCGGTTTGGTGACTCTCTCTTTTCCCCTCATCCTCACGGGCCTTATTTTCGTCTTTCCGGACTTCACCGGAGGGGAGTTAGGTCTCTCGGGGGTGGATCGTCTCTCAAGTTCACGAATTGTGAGCTACTACACCATCGTCATTGTCTTCGCAATCTCCGTGTTGTTTTTATGGAAATTCTCAGACGCAAAAAGCAAACTCTTTAGGGTTGGTGTCCTGCTTCACGCTATACGGGAAGATGAAATCGCAGCGCGGGCCGCCGGCATTAATACAACGCACTACAAGTTGCTGGCATTCGCCGTGAGTGGTTTTTTTGCCGGCATCGCCGGCGGTCTTTATGCGCATTTCTTGAGAATAGCAGGACCTTCAACCTTAGATCTCTTCTTTTCATTTCAGGCTATTCTATGGACTATATTCGGCGGCATTGCCACCATTTACGGCGCTGTGGCCGGTGTCTTCATCTTATATCCCCTCGTGGAATTTCTATCCTTGTACACTCTGGGCGAAGAACTCAGATATGTCTTTTTTTGTGTCATCTTGATCATCTTCCTCCTTTTCATGCCGGAGGGTATTACCGTGTGGGTGCTGGACAAGATTGAGATCAAGTGCCCCAGATGCAAGGTGATCAATGTCTTCACGAGACAAACATGCAGGGCATGCCGCGCCCGCCTGAGGTTAGACAAAAGAACTGAGGAAACAGGAGGTAAGAAGCTTTGAAATCCGCTTACCTGGAAAGACCATGGATCACACATTATCCGGAAGGGATGGATCCCGATTTAGACGTTCCTTTAAAATCGATTGGGGTCCTATTTGATGAAGCCACTGAGAGATGGAGGAACAGGACCGCCATTATATTTTACGGGAAAAAGATAAGCTACAAGGAATTGCAGGAAAAAGTTGCCAGATGTGCCCATGGACTTTCCCAATTAGGAATAAAGAAGGGCGATAGAGTCGCTTTACTGCTGTTGAACTCACCGGAATTTGTCATCAGTTTCTATGCAACCTTGAAGCTTGGTGCCGTTGTCACGCCGATCAGCCCGGTCTATGTGTCGAGCGAGATCAAACATCAGATATTGGACAGCGGCGCCAAGGACATCATTTGTCAGGACATTCTGTACGAGGGGGTGAAAAGGACCGGTCTCCAGTTCAGAAATATCGTCCTGACCAATATCTCCGAATCCCTCCCGGCGATAAAAAAAATAATGGGGAAGAGCATCCTCAGGGGAGTGTATCAAAAAATGGCCGCCCCCACTCCACAGATTTTTCAGGAGGACAAGATCCATCGCCTGAAGGACCTGATTGATGATCCTTCGGCAGAACCTCCCGAGGTGGGGATCCATCCAAAAGAAGACCTGGTCGTCCTCCCCTATACAGGGGGAACCACCGGACCGCCCAAGGGGGTTATGATCACCCATTACAACGTCTATGCCAATTTCCTGCAGACCGCCGCCTGCCTGTCAAACCTCGAAACAGGGAAAGAAACCCTGGTCGCCTTCATGCCTTACTATCACGCGGCCGGACAAAGCATCGGCCTGCTGTATGGAATCCTGCAGGGATATACACAGGTCACGATTACCACGCCTGATATGGACGACATCTTGACCAACATCGTCAAAAACAGCGTGACCTTCTTCATGGGCGCGCCGACGATGTATGAGATCCTTAAAGATTATGAAAAGACGGACAAGGTGAACTGGAAAAAGTTGAAAATGATA
Organism: Thermodesulfobacteriota bacterium; assembly: GCA_034190285.1. Lineage (GTDB taxonomy): Bacteria > Desulfobacterota > DSM-4660 > Desulfatiglandales > Desulfatiglandaceae > JAXHTA01. Next base: position 9,895 of record JAXHTA010000057.1, read on the forward strand.
CTCTCCGGCGCCGATTCACTCCATGATTTCACTGCAAAGGATTGGGAAGCCCGGACAGGAGTTCGGATCACGGAAGGATACGGCATGACCGAGACCACGGCGACATCTCACATGAACCCCGTCGGCAGGGAAAGATACGGCTCCATAGGGATCCCTGTTCCCAGCACCATTGCCGCCGTGCTGGATCCCGACGAAGACAGATTTCTTCCTGTCGGCGAAATGGGTGAGATCGTTATCAGTGGACCGCAGGTAGCCGGAGGTTACTGGGGCAAACCGGAAGCAACCGAGGAATGTGATGTCCATATTGACGGTCGAAGGTGGTGGCGCACCGGCGACCTTGGCAGGATGGAAGAAGATGGTTACTTCTATATTTATGACAGAAAAAGGGATTTGATCAAATACAAAGGCCTGAGGGTCTTTGCTCGCGAAGTAGAAGAGATTTTGAAGGCCCATCCTGACATTAAAGAGGTGGGGGTTGTGGGCGTGGCTGATCCCAAGGTGGGTGAGAATGTCAAGGCCGTCATCGTCCTGGAGAGTGATGCTCGGGGAAAGATATCGGAGGGTGACATTAGGGAATACTGCAAAGACAAGTTGGCCCACTACAAGATACCAAAATTAGTCGATTTTGTGGGAGAGATTCCTAAGACCGACATCGGGAAAGTCTCCAGAAGGGAGATCAGGGAGGAAGAAGAATAAGATGACGACTCCCTTCTTGGAAGTAAGAAATCTGACAAAAGACTTCGGCGGGTTGAGGGCGGTCAATGATGTCAGCCTTGAGATAGGCAGAGATGAAATCGTCGGTTTGATCGGTCCCAACGGTGCGGGAAAATCGACGCTCATGCGATTGATTGTCGGCATCCTCGAACCCACCAGTGGGACCATCCGATTGAACGGTGAGGAGATTTCAGGAAAGTCGATCTCCAGCATTATCAATCTGGGCGTGGCGTGTACGTTCCAGATTGTCAAGCCTTTTCGCCATTTGCCGGTGATTTCCAACGTCATGGTGCCCTGCCTCTCCCCCAGGGCCAAGAGAAAGGGGGAGTGGGTCAAAACCGTTGAATTGCGAGCCCGTGACGCCCTCGAGTTCTGCGGTATTCTCGATCTGGCCCTTGAGCAGGCCTCGGTCCTCTCCCATGGGGACTTGAAACGTCTGGAGCTGGCCAAGGCCATTGCCACGGAACCTGATCTTCTCTTGTTGGATGAGCCCTTTGGCGGTCTCAACCCTGCTGAAACAAGGCTGATTGCCAGGTCTTTGAAGAGGCTCCACAAAGGCGGCCGCTTTGGAAGATTGCACAGCGAGGGACCGGCAATGCTCATTGTGGAACACAAACTCTCGGAGTTAATGAAAATTGTAGACCGCGTTATTGTCATCAGCTTCGGCAGCATCCTAGCCGTCGGCACCCCCGAGGAGGTGGTGAACAATAAAGAGGTCATTCAGGCCTATATTGGAAAGGAGGTGAAGGCCCTTGTATCTTGAGGTGAAAGAGGTCACCCTCCTTTATGATCGAGCCATGGTATTAAACAATGTGAGCCTCCATGTAGACAAGGGCGCCATGGTGAGCCTCGTGGGCCCGAACGGAGCGGGCAAGACGACCCTGCTTCGTGCGATTGTCGGTCTGGTGAGATGGGAAAAAAGGGCTTTCAGGGGAACGACCGGCGGCAAGATTACCATCGAGGGAAGCATTCGCTTTGACGGTAAAGAAATCAGCGATCTCCCGCCCAATAAGATTGTCAAAAGCGGTCTTGTCCTGTGCCCTGAAAGAGGGAGGCCGTTTGTGGAAATGACTATCAGAGAGAATCTGGAGGCCGGGGCTTATCTGTTGAGTGACAAGGGGATAATGAAAGACACTCTTGAAAGAGTTTACCAGCTGTTTCCGATCCTCAAGCAGAGGGAAAGCCAGATTTCGGGGACCATATCCGGCGGCGAACGGACCATGTTGGCGATCGGGCGATCCCTCATGTCTCAGGCCAGATTGCTTCTCATAGACGAACCTTCCGTCGGGCTCGCCCCAAAGGTGAAAGAGGATCTTTTTGAACGCATCAAGGTGGTCCATGATATGGGGATCACCGTTCTTCTGACGGAGCAGGACATCGGTTTTGCTTTTGATTTGGCCGAGAGGAACTATGTGCTGTCACAGGGACAGATAAAGGCCGAAGGAACGCCGGATGAGTTGCTTGCCGACGAGATCGTCAGAAAAAGCTATTTAGGTCTGTAAATATGCCCGTCAGGGGTGATGTTAAGGGTAAAGGAGATCGAGGTCATGTTTCATCGAAGCCTGTTGATACTATGTGTCCGATCCTATTGAGGATAGTCGTGGCCGGCTTTCTGATCTTGGTGCCCAGAGGGTTGTATCACCGATGGGAGATCACAAAGGCGTACTGGCGTCTTTACCCATACTCTCGCAGATAACCATAAACAGCACGGCTGCCGGACTATGGGAACGACCGACGCCATGATAGATCACTCAAACAAGGGAGGGAAGAAAATGAGAAAGCATGTGTCTCGATTGATGGTCGGTGCATGGGCGGTGTTGTTTCTCCTGGCATTTTCATTATCCACAGCAGCGGCCAGGGAAATTACAGCCGGGGTTATTCTTGATATCACAGGTCCCCTGGCCATGTGCGGCCAGCCGAATTATGTGGCGATTCAGGATACCTTCCAGGACGCCAATGATAGAAATCTCATTCCTGGGGTAACCTTGAAGACCGTTGTTTATGATACCAAATACAATGCAGCCAAGACGGCCCCGGCCTATCACTACTGCAAGAGCAAAGGGGCGGACGT
>JAXHTA010000570.1:0-2539 GCA_034190285.1 Thermodesulfobacteriota bacterium
AGTGCTTGATAGGAAAATGTCCGCGTAATACATTGGCGGCTATCATGCCGGCTACGTTGACAGGGTCCTTTGCCATGCCGTATTGCGGTGCATAACAGAGTTCAGCCTCCTCGAGGTCGAAGACGGTTCCATTCATTTGAATAGCCATTGCTATTACATCGATACGTTTATCTACCCCTTCCTTTCCAACTGCTTGTGCGCCGAGAATTCGGCCGTCATCTCTTGAAAAGATCAGTTTTAATGTTAACATCTGTGCGCCTGGATAGTAGCCAGCATGATGGCCCGATTCCAGATATATCTTTTCATACAAATAGGGCCCCGTGTCGTCGGCGAACCCCTTTAAGTTCTTCTCCGTTAGTCCTGTTGATGCTATTGTCAGTCCCAACACACCGCAAATTGACGAGGCCTGCACACCACGAAATCTAGGCAACTCGGAGTTCCTGCCCACGATGATGTCAGCCGCTGTTCGGCCCTGCCGATTTGCAGGACCTGCGAGAGGAACCAGTCTCTCTCTTCCTGTTATAAAATCTCTTGTTTGTACTGCATCCCCGACAGCAAAGATGTCTTCATCACTTGTTCGTTGCTGATCATCAACCAGAATTCCACCTAATTCACCTATGGTGAGTCCGCAATCCTTTGCGAGCTCAACCTCAGGACGGACACCCATCGTGAGAAGAACCATATCCACCGTTAGGGTCTTGCCTGATGCAATCATGACTGAAATCGATCCATCCATAGCCTGCTTGAACCCAGCTACAGGGCTGCCAAGATGTAAAACAACGCCATTTGTATCAAGATGCTCATGGACGAAGGCAGCCATCTCCGAATCGATAACAGGCATCAGCTGTTTCTCTCTTTCAATTATAAAGACTTCAGCCCCGAGTTGTTTAAGATTTTCGGTCATCTCAAGACCGATAAATCCCCCACCGATGACAGCAACGCTTTTTACCTTCTTCTCTTCAATCCAGTTAATGATGTCTCGACTGTCCTGAATAGTCCTCAATGAAAATATGCCAGGAGTGTCCACCCCCTCAAATTTGGGCCTAAGTGGCGCGGCACCTGGTGAAAGGACAAGTGTGTCATAGGATTCCCAGTACACATTGCCTGTCTTTAAGTCCTGGACCTCAATCCTTTTCTTATCCCTATCAATGGAGAGGACATCACTATTGGCTCGGACATCGATGTCGAACCACACTCTGAACAGACCTGGTGACGATACAAATAGGTTCTTTTCTTCGGTAATGGTCTCTCCCACATAGTAAGGAAGCCCGCAATTTGCATAAGAAACATGTGGTCCGCGTTCAAAGATGACAATTTCTATGTCTTCTGAAAGTCTTCGCGCTCTTGCAGCGCAAGACGCCCCTCCTGCAACTCCTCCAACTATGAGCAATCTTTTTTTCTTCATCCACCCTCTCCGGTCAAACCACCGCCATACCGGCTAGATCCGCCACCCTGCAACAATTGAAAGGACTGGATTCGGGCCTTCGCCGGAATGACGAGGAACAACAGATCTCGACTTTTTACGATTTGATCGAACTTCTCAGCATCATCTCTTCATTACAATGCCGATACTGCAGGCCTGTCCGGTTGTATCCACGAAACCACCACTGTTTTGAACGACACCCACTTTCGGACCTTTGCCACTGCGCCCTTCAATTTGCCTTTTCCCTGCCTCTCCTCTCAACTGCCAGACAATCTCCGCGGTTTGAGCGACTCCTGTGGCGCCGATGGCATGTCCCCTCGTGGTCGATCCCCCGCTGGTATTAACGGGCACTTTCCCATTCAGAGCCGCATTGCCTTCCTCAACCCATTTAGCCGCATCTTCAGCGGGGCATATGCCCAGGTAGTGCCATCGAATCATTTCCAGAGGTGTTACTGGTGAATGAAGCTCTACAAGTTCCACATCCTCCGGCCCAATACCGGCCTTTTCATAGGCTTCGTGCATCGTGTACCAAACATTATCCCCTCTAATTATTTCCTCTGGTCTTGGCTCATCTTCCCTGGGGTCAACAACCCGAGGTGAACGCATCGCCATGGATGCAATATGGATATGGGGTTTTTTCACTCCTAGTTTCTTGGCAGCTTCTTTAGAACAAATGATGGCAGCAGCCGCACCATCGCCGATGGGAGCGCACATGTAGAGGGTAATGGGCCATGATAAGAGCCTGCTCCCGGCAATTTCTTCCGGCGTGTAGGCCTTCTGGTGTTGAGCGTTAGGGTTCAATGAACCATTAAATTTGTTCTTGGCCTCCAGCTTGGCGAAATGCTCTTGTGTCCATCCGTATTTGTCCATTACCCCTTTTACTAGGGACGCACAGTGAACCGCCTCGTGCATTGGATTATTTCCCGTTATTTCAACACCTTCTGAGTCACCTTCACCCAGGTCTAATCCAGCACCTTTTTCCCCGGAAAACATCATCGGAATTTACCGCTAACGACCGCCGGATGAGCTGCGAGGATGGCTGAGGGGGCGCAAGCAGCTGTTTGTGACCGTCAGCCACCGCAGTCAGCTCCATTGGCCTGATAGGCGGAGCGCGAA
>JAXHTA010000571.1:0-2533 GCA_034190285.1 Thermodesulfobacteriota bacterium
GACATCATGGGCTTTGAGCTTCTCACTAAACTGGTCAAGCTTTTCTTTGTCACCTAACGAATCCCATAAATCATCTGCAAGATCAAGAGGTATGTCATGGGTATAAACTCCTTCCACAATCCTTGCATATGCCTTTGCTTTATCATATGCCTTGCCTACGGTTGTGTCCTTGGCCCACTTATACAAATCTCCAATTGACTGAACAACTTTTCCAGCCCCTTTAGCTGCCCTATCTTTCCATGTGTCATCAGGATGGAATTCGTTCGCCTTCTCCCGAATAGCTCTTTCCATGACAGAGTAAGCTTTTTGGCTTTCTGGTTTTTCACGAATTACGTCAATGGCCCGCCTTGTTTCTTCTCTTCTCCTTTCTGGCATTTCCGCAAGATATTGGATGCCACCGCCAGCAGCTTCGACTATATGTGCAGGAATTGTCGCCAAAGATCTAGGAATAGCCGCTGCAAAAGGTGTGGTTGGTTCTTCAGTCAAGACATCATCTTGTGGAGTAATATCTTCCCATTCATCCTGAAGCTTGGGGGCCTGATTAGTTTGCTCAAGAGCAGTTATATCCTCCCATTCTGAAGAATCAAATTGGTCCATTTTGGGCATGGCTTTGACGTTAGGCGAAGAATCGGTTATATCTTCCCATTCGTTCGGGTCAAATTGTTGAATATTTGCTGGCATTTTATCTGATCTTTTCCCCTATAATTTCTCCACCTTGAGCATTTCGTCTTTCCAATACATTGCCATCAGCATCAACCACCACAGTCTCTCCTGTTTTTTTATTTCTCAATATTCTTATCTGTGTGCTTATTGCATCTTTTTCTGTTTTTTCTTTCAGTGGCTTGCCTTCCAGCTCTCTCATGATTTCGGCTTGCCTTTTTTCTAATTTTTCTCTTGGTTTTTTTATTAGAGAAATAGCCAAAAGCGCATTCCTTTTGCCTTCTAAACCTGCATCTAAACCAGTGTCTTGGGCTGCTCCTGATCTTATGGCAACCTCATCTTCTTTAAATGAATTGATCAGCCTTGTGTTTGCTTTGTACTCTTCTCTTAAAAGTGCCTCACGATTCCCACCCTTGGGTTCCGGCCCAAGAATATTCTTCCAATTCTTAGGGTCCACTCCCCAAGCATTTAAAAACTCTTTTTGGCTGTTGTATGGCAATTCCATTCCAGTTTTTTCTTTATAGTCCACTTTTGTTTTAAACAATGAGTCTATAGCTTGCTGATTATCCTGTGGCTCTTCCCGAGAGGTTGTGTATGCTCCCTTGCCTGTATCTGTCCATGATTTCCCATCCCATTGGTGCCATGTGAATTGTCCTTGCGGATTTTTCATCTTTTTGAGTTCAGGGGCTTTTGAAGGCTTCGATAATCCAATGGCAAACCTTTCACCAGCCGATAAGTCTGTTAAATTCCTTTTTCCGGACGCCACATCATCCTTTATCTGTTCTATCCTGGATAATCCACCTGAAGTAACCCCTTCTCCTTTCAAGGTTTCTTCGTCAACCAAGCGTGAAGTTGTTTTCTTAGTTAATGGATCAGTGGTGGTGACTGATCTATACTTTGGTTCAAAACGTTTTCTCTCAGAGGCAATATCATCAGCAACCTTTTGTGCTGTACTCATTGGGACATGCTTTGTCAATATTTGCATAAGCTGTGTCTCAGGCAAAAATTGTTTCCCTAATTTCTCTCGGGTCTGCAATATTTCGCTGAATGCATTCTGCAAGTTTTTCTTGTCTCTGCTTTCTTTTGCCACCTGCTTCCATTCACTTTGTCCACGAGACTCAGCAGGCAACTTAGGCGTAGCCATTGGCGAAGGGGGACGTGCATACCCGCTTCCAGCAATTGCCTTCAACAACCCACCATTATCGACAATATTGTATTCTGGATTTAAGAACAAACCTAGCCTCCTTGTTTAAGAAAATAAACCCTTAATTCCACTCACAATAGAAGGAATGCTACCAAATAAATCGCCAATATTTCCCAAAGTTTGCGCTGTACTTGGTGTCCCAGTTGCCGTTGAAGTTCCTGAAACGGATGGTGTGGCATGATACCGTGTCATTTCCATTGGCTGAAGCATTCCAAGTAAATTTTGCAAATAGCTCATACCTGCTGCTGTACTTGGAGTAAATCTGTTCCGTGCTTCATCTGTAATTTCACGTTCTAACCTATATCTTTCAGCCTCTGGAAAAATATCAGTTTTCATTCTGTTTTCACTCATGCCTTGCATACTTCCCAAAGCTGTCTCTTGCGCTCCAAGCAAGTCACTAAGTAACCTTTGTTGCGATCCTGTTATAAATTGCATTGGCTCTCCACCGCCAAAACTTATTCCAGTTCGTTCTCCTAATAACTTGTCTATATCCCCAGCATATGGCCCAACCGTTTCACCAGACATTCTTTTGCCAAGGATATCACTTAATAGTCCACTATGAACAAAGGGAAGCGGATGAGACATTTCTGGGTAGTTTGGGGACTTTGGCGGCACCATACATTGAAAAAGCGGAACAAGCTGCTGGTGTTCATAGTGGACTATTAAGTG
>JAXHTA010000572.1:0-2524 GCA_034190285.1 Thermodesulfobacteriota bacterium
TCGACTGATCTCTCAGTCTCCGCCACAGGCGCAACACTCGATACGGGTGGGTGGCTAACCCTTGCCCGACAGGGACTTGCACCCTGCAAGATGCACCAAGCTTCGCTTGGCGCGCTAACGCTTAGAATCACCGGTGTGAGTGGAGCGACAGCGGAACTCATATCCGAGTGAATTCGGTTGTTCAAGTAAGCCGCAAAGCGGCAGGTTGACTTCGTTCAATGATTCTTGTTTGATCCAATGACTCATGGTATCTTCATACCGGCTTGCAGGTCGGTATCTTCTCCCCGACAAGGTAAAAAAAGAAAGGAAGATACCATGAGTCATTTAATCAAACGTTTTAAGGAAGATCTCCACTTAGCAGGTTATGCAAAAAGGAGTATTGAATCGTATGCCGGCTCCGTTTTGCGTTTACAACGCTTTTACAATAAGAAATTAGAAGATATCACCGAGGAGGAACTACGTCAATATTGGCTTTGTTGTCAAACTGAATTCGGCTGGAGCGCCGCATCACTAAGAATCAGTTACGCCGGAATCCAGCATTTTTTCACCAGGACTCTTGTCCGGTCCTGGAACATCTTTAATGAAATAAAATGGAAGCGTGAGCAGACCCTTCCAACAATCTTAAGCCTTCAGGAAGTGAGAAAAATTATTTATGCCCTTCCCACCTTACAAAGTCATACGTTTTATCTGACCTTATATTCACTGGGACTTCGTCTCCGGGAAGCAACGACACTTCAAGTCAGGGATATCCTCTCCGATCGAGGTCTGGTGCACATTCATGCAGGAAAAGGGGCATTGGACCGGACGGTTCCTTTACCCAAAATCACCCTATTGACCTTACGCAAATACTATAAAACCCATCGCAACCCTCAATGGATTTTTCCTGCCCTGGGTCACAATGGAGGCAAAGACGCACAATTTGCAAAAAACCATGTCAGTGACAGCGGCGTCCAGGGGGTTCTGCAACGTACATTGAAACGTCTGGGATTTAAAAAACACGTCCATCCCCATGTTTTTCGCCATGCCTATGCAACACACCTACTTGAAGCAAATATCCCCATTCGGCATGTCCAAAAAATCCTGGGCCATAAAACATTACAAAGCACTATGGTGTATCTCCATGTGACAACACAGGCCCAAACCGATTCCCATGTAAGAATCGCCAATGTGATGCAGGGGGTGCTGTCATGAGTGCTATCCAAAAAATCTTTCAAATATATGGGCCAAAATATTTGGCTCTTTATGAAGACCGAATCCCACAAATCCATAAAAAAACCATTCTGGATATCATTGATTGCCGCAGCGGCTCTTTTGGTACGATTGTTTATGGCTGTAATGACTGTCACACCTTACAGTCCATTGCCTGCTGCTGCGGAAATCGCCATTGTCCGACCTGTCAGCATGATAAAGCGGATCAATGGCTTCATAAACAGATGGAAAAACTTTTGCCTACACATTATTTCCTCTTAACCATAACTCTTCCGCAAGGCCTTCGAGAGATTGTACGATCTCATCAAAAGATCGTTTATGCAGCCCTGTTTTCATGCACTCATGAGGCCTTGAGGAAATTAGCCCAAGACAAACGGTTTATCGGCTCAACTCGAATCGGATATCTGGCTGTGCTCCATACCTGGGGTAGCATGCTGCAGTATCACCCTCATCTGCACCTGGTTGTCCCGGGTGGAGCCTTATCTGAAAAAAAAGATCAATGGTTGTCCTCAAGACAAGACCTGTTCGTTCATACTAAACCCCTGGCCAATATCTTCAAAGCCAAGTTCAGGGATGCTATGAAAAAGGCTCAACTCTTCGATAGAATCAATCCTTCCGTGTGGAAGCAACAATGGGTTGCCCATAGCCAGGCAGTGGGAAAAGGGCAAAACTGTCTGCGCTACCTTTCAAGGTATGTGTTTCGTGTGGCCATCTCTAATAACCGCATCAAAAGCACAGAAAACGGTGTCATTAGATTTCTATATAAAGATCGCCGGAAGAAAACATGGAAAACCATGACCCTTGATGCCATGGAATTTATCCGAAGATTTCTTCAGCATGTCCTGCCAAAAGGATTTATGAAGATAAGATACTATGGCTTTCTCAATGGTAACAGTTCCATGTCGATTAAGAAAATACGTGTACTCATTTCATTCATCCAGGATGTCATCTGTAAACTCTTCCCTGGCACACCGGAATATAATAAGAAAGGAATGAGTTGTACCTGCTGTGGAAAGGCTTTAAAGTTTATTGCCTTTTTAAAGCCTGCACCCAGATGGGGTCCTTCCTGATAAAATGTATACATGTTAAAAAATCTATCAATCAGTCAGTCCCCAAAAGAGGCTCAAAAAATTAAGGGTATACTCTTATAATACCCGTGTGCCCAAATGCTGATTCTTTACCATTTTAACCAGCACGGGGATAAGGGAGTTATTATTTACGGCAGGTCTGATGCTACACTAAATCCTGGCGGTGTTCGTATTGGAACAGCTGAGATTTATCGCCAGGTTGAGAATATTGACGAGGTTCTTGACAG
>JAXHTA010000573.1:0-2515 GCA_034190285.1 Thermodesulfobacteriota bacterium
GGCAGACAAATACATGTTTCAGACATACAATCGTTTCCCTATCACGCTTGTCCGTGGCCAGGGGTGCAGGCTCTGGGATGAGGAGGGGAAGGAATATCTTGACTTTGTCGGGGGCATTGCCGTTTGTGTTCTGGGGCATAGTTCGCCCCTGGTGAGCCGGGCCCTCGAAGAGCAAGCGAAGACGCTGGTTCATGTTTCCAATCTCTATTATACCAGGCCCCAGGCGGACCTAGCCCGGCTATTGGTGGAGCATTCCTTTGCGGACAGGGTGTTTTTCTGTAATAGCGGGGCTGAGGCCAACGAGGCAGCCATAAAGCTTGCACGTCGTTACTCAAACGAAGAATTCGGCCCACAGAGGCATGTGATTATCTCCATGTTTGATTCGTTCCATGGCAGGACCATGGCCACACTTTCAGCCACAGGGCAGTCAAAGATCCGGTTCGGGTATGATCCCCTGGTAGAAGGTTTCAAATTCGTTCCTTTCAATGACTTGCCCAGTCTCGAACAGGCCATAGATGGATCCGTTTGCGCCGTCATGCTTGAACCCATACAGGGAGAGGGGGGCGTTATCTGTCCAGTCCCTGATTATTTGGAGGGTGTTGAAAGACTGTGCAGAGACCGGAACGTCCTGCTGATCCTTGATGAGGTACAGGTCGGTATGGGCAGGACGGGCAGACTCTTTGCGCATGAGCATTATGGGATTACCCCGGACATAATGACCCTTGCCAAGGCCATGGGTAACGGCCTGCCTATCGGTGCAATGCTTGCTTCAGAGGAGTTGAGTAAGGCCTTTGGCCCAGGAAGTCATGCCACTACTTTTGGGGGTACGCCCTTGGTGACGGCTGTGTCCAAAGCCGTTGTAACGAGTCTTCTTGAAGACGGATGGGTCGACCACTGTGGAGTCGTGGGAAGTTACTTTAGAAAGAAGCTGGAACAGCTCGCCCGGAAACATAGCCTTATCAAGGAAGTCAGGGGCCTGGGGCTGATCCTGGGAATCGAATTGGACCGCCCCGGCGCCCCTGTAGTGGATGCCTGCATGAAAGAGGGCCTTTTGATTAACTGCACCCAGGAAAACGTTCTCCGTTTTTTGCCCCCAATCATTGTACGAAAAGACGAGGTTGATATCCTGCTGGAAGCCCTTGACAGTATACTTGACCGGTTGAGATAAACGAATCGGTAATGACCCTTGATAAGAGATACATAGCTTAGAGGTTTGAAATGACCGAAAAAATAAGAAAAATCATCCTGGCCTATTCCGGCGGACTCGACACATCCGTTATCCTGAGTTGGCTCAAAGAGACATACAAATGCCAGGTAGTGGCCTATGCCGCTGATCTGGGACAGGGTGACGAGATCGACGGGATAAGAGAAAAGGCCCTCAATACCGGTGCGGATGAAGTCATTGTGGAAGACCTGAAAGAGGAATTTGTCAGGGATTTTGTCTGGCCTGCCATGAGGGCAAACGCCGTCTATGAATCAGCCTATTTGTTGGGGACATCTCTGGCAAGGCCTATAATAGCAAAGGGCCAGGTGGACGCAGCCAAGAAGATGGGGGCCGATGCAGCCAGCCACGGCGCCACTGGAAAGGGGAACGATCAGGTGAGGTTTGAACTTGCCTATATGGCCCTGTCTCCTGACCTGAAGATCATTGCCCCCTGGAGAATATGGCGATTCGAAGGCAGGGAAGACCTCATGGAATATGCCCGCACACACAATATCCCGGTCCCCGTAACCAAGGAGAAGCCTTATTCCAGTGATCGAAACATTTTGCACATCAGCTTTGAGGGTGGGATCCTCGAAGACACCTGGAAGGAACCCCCGGAAGAGATGTTTCTTTTGACGGTTTCGCCTGAAAAGGCGCCGGATCAGCCTACCTATATCGAAATCGAGTTCAAAGAAGGCGATCCTGTTTGTGTGGACGGAGAGCCCCTCGCGCCGGCCGCCCTATTGGACCGTTTGAATGCCCTTGGGGGCGAAAACGGGATCGGGCGCGTGGATATGGTGGAAAACCGATACGTGGGCATGAAATCAAGAGGTGTCTACGAAACGCCGGGCGGCACCATCCTCAGGGTGGCCCATATGGCCATGGAATCCATCACCGTCGACAGGGAGGTCACGCATATCAGGGACGGGCTCGTGCCCAGGTATGCGGAAATGATCTACTACGGCTACTGGTTCTCCCCTGAGCGGGAAATGCTCCAGACTATGATCGACGAGAGCCAGAAAACCGTCAACGGTGTCGTGAAACTGAAGCTTTATAAAGGTAACTGCACAGTAGTAGGGAGAAGGTCTGAAGCATCACTCTACCACCCGGATTTTGCCACATTCGAGGGCGACGAGGTTTACAACCAAAAGGATGCCGAGGGATTTATACGACTGAACGGCCTCCGTCTCAAGATAGCCCGCCTGTTAAAGCAGAGCCAGGGCTAAGTCAAACAGCGTAGCTTCTCAAAAAATCAGGTTCTATGTATCTGCTCAATAAATCGGGGTAACCCCATCACCCTGGCCCTCTCGC
>JAXHTA010000574.1:0-2504 GCA_034190285.1 Thermodesulfobacteriota bacterium
TTGTGTTTGATCACCTGGGTCTCGAATTGAAGCACAAGACAGCCTTCTTCCCTGGATTGAAGCACAAGGCAGCCTTCTCTCTTGGCACGGCCGTTCTCATTCGGTTGAACCAGATGACTGATCAGCATCTTGGTAAAGGCCTTGCCAAATACGCCTGACTTGGGCTCAACAAAAAGCCCATGGCCTAGCCCTAGGTCACATCCCTGCCTTTTCGAACAGCAAAGCGCGACCTGGTCCGCCACATCCTCGGCCAGAAAATCCCAGTGTTTGGCCGCCTGCATCTTTTTCTGAAAAGTCATGCGGTATGAGGCTGGCTTTGGCACTTGAGAACAACCTCCCAGCAAAAACACAAGCCCTAATACCAGACAAAATAGACGCATATTATTCTCCGTTGTTTCTTGGGCTCAGCTAATAGTCGACACCCACGCATCGTGGTTTTCAAACCGGCGTTTACGCCAAAACCGCTCTTTCGCCCTTTATGCAGATAACAGCTGATTCGTTGAAAGAATATGAATAAAAATATATGAGGTTAAATCTAAGTAATCTTAAATAAGTTATCTTTCGGTAACTGTAGAACATCTACGTTTGGTATGTCAACAAAATTCCGCGATTGAAATAGACGGGAAAAATGCGGTCAGACCTGCGCATTTGATGAATAGGTGAAAATGCCTTAAAGTTGGCATTTATTTGGGGCGCTGTGTCAAATGCGTAGGTCTGACCCCTTATGTCAGAAGCCTGGGACAAAGCCACTCCCAGACCCTGTCTGCTATCAACTTGTGTCCGGCTTCATTGGGATGCCCATCACGAGGAATCATAAAATCTCCTCTCACGTCTCGAAGAGTTTTGAAATAGGGCCCTAGGTCATGGAACGGTATGTTGTCTTCCTCAAATATCCGCTGAGTTTCCATTAAAAACACTGCCGTAGGTTCATTCAGCTCAGCCCAGTCCTCCACAGGATAAAACCCGTTCCATCCCGTTGTCACCACGAAGAGGTGAACATTGTGATTACGGCACCATGCATTGAGTCTTTGGAAGAGGGCACGGCCAAAAGCTTTGGCGTAATTGGGGTCCACTTTAAGATTTTTTCTTACTGGAGGGCCGGGCATGCATTGAGGTTGCTGAACAAAGACCTCTTCTTTCAGGAATTTCAACGCTGCAAGGCGGCACATCTGAACAAGATGAGAATGCTCCACCAGCCAATAATAGAGAGGAATTTTGTTAACGGTATGTTTAATCTTACTCAAAGCTGACCACTCTATTTTGACTTTCTTTAGCTCCAGGCTACCAGGGCTTTCCAAAAGATAAAGTGAATTGTTCAAACTCCTGCCGATATCGTCTGCATTCAAGAAAACCATTACTGCTACAGGTTTAATCTTTTCCCCAAAATCCTCCACAAAGGCAACGTATTCCGAAGTTCCCCATCCGCCACACCCGCCGTTCAAAAACTGGAACTCATTTGGCCCAAAGTTGGTATCAGCCAATCTCTGTAAGCGGCGCACAAAAGTATCTTCCTCTTTCACCTTCACTCCCAAAGTGAAAGAATCTCCCACTACCAGAATTTTTTTGGTCCCTTTTGTTAAAGGCCCGCCACGCAAATGATATTCATTGAATCTATAGTATCCCTTGCGATCCTCAAACTCAAACCTGGCTTCCCAGTTCTTTATGGGAATCGAATATCCCCATTTATCGGAACTGGTGATAATAATTCCATTCAGATGTTGTGGCGCCACAATACGAACGATAACCTCGCTCAAAAGGAATGCCACGATTCCTGACAAAGCCAAAAGTAGGAGATTCTTAAGCTTGAGTATGCCTGGTAGGTGCATAATAGTCGGTGCAGTCTTACTAACGATTAAGAGGCATTTGTTCCTGTTTCTGCGCAAAGAGTTTCCTGTTGATAAAAGCTGCTATGGCTTCAGCCGCCACCTTGTGACCGTATTGGTTCCAGTGCATATCGCAACTGAAGTTGAACTTCCTGTGATTCACGATAAAATCCTTTCCAAAAACTTGATGAAGATCAACGAAACCGATCCCATACTCGTCAGCTACCGATTTTGCCATGGTGTTCAAAGAGAGTGGGCCTCTCAAATAATCCGCTGATCCGGACGCATTTTCGTGAATTGCGCCCCGGTCGCCGTCCATAACAATCAAGAGATCAGCGTTTTTCTTCTGACAAAGGTCTCTCATTCTAAAGAACACATATTCGGTTATTAAGCGGTTATTAAGACTTTTTTTGTCGAGACCAGAAACATTGATATTAGCCTGGTAGGACGGTTCGTCTTGTTTTCCATTTCCCAATACGATATTTTTTAGAGCACTAAAACGTATTTGCCTCCTGTAGCGTAAGTATCGAAACGTGGCGCTGGCTCTGAAAAACCTATATCTGCGTCCAAAATAACCTGCCGGCGGGATCTCAGGCAATATCTCCCTGTCTTTGATTTGTAACCGCTGACAATTTCTTGAAAATTCTCCATCACTCAAGATATAACTCTCATCAAAATCAT
>JAXHTA010000575.1:0-2503 GCA_034190285.1 Thermodesulfobacteriota bacterium
TGGGAGGTCATGGTTAACACCTATTTTCGCGTGCGATCAAACCTGAAATCAGTAGTGGTGATACTCGACATAAGACGCGAGCCAAACCAAGGTGACCTGGACCTCCTGAAGTGGTTAAAATATTACGGCATAAATACCACCCTTGTGCTCACAAAGGTGGATAAGATTTCCCGCCGCCTGGCTATCAAACAGGCCGACTTGATCGAACGTCAATTGGGAGAAATATCTTATACTGGTCCCGCGCTTTTTTCAGCGAAAACGAGACAGGGGCGGGAGGAAATATGGGTACTGATAAAGCGCCTGCTTGTGGATCAGGGTGGAGCCGGACCATAGAACAATGACCTATCTTATTCCTCAGACGTTTTCTTGACTACCAAAGGAGTTTTGATTTGACAAACATGAAGGCTTCTGTTCTTTTCGTGGTTGCACTTCTACTGCCTGCAAGTGCAGGCGCATCTGGATTTGCCCTGTGGGCCAACGGGGCTTCCGAGCTTGGAGAGTGCAACTCTGTAATCGCTCACACCGAGGGTCCGGCCTCTAATTTCTTCAACCCCGCATTGCTGACTGAACTCGATGGAACTCATATCGAAATCGGCACTTCCATTATCAGGCCTTCAATGGATTTTAAAAGCGAACTTACTGGGAGCAGCACCAGTGGAGAAGACAGGACTTTCTATCCAAGCACTTTCTTTATATCGCACGAGTTGAGTGGTATTTTCGCTGCCGGGTTAGGCATAAACAATACTTTTGGCCTGGCAACTGAGTGGCCAGATGACTGGGAAGGAAGATATATTGCAACAAAATCCGAACTAGTGACAGTCAATATAAATCCCAACATCGCATGGAAAATATCGGATAAACTGACTCTGGCAGCGGGTGTTGATATCCTTGTAGGGGATACAAACTTGAAGCAGAAACTCAATCTTTCAGTGTTCGGTCTTTCGGATGGTAACCAGAGATTCAAGGCCGATGGGGAAGGATACGGATACAATCTCGGACTTCTTTACAGAATTACGGAAGACCTGGCAATGGGGGTGTCCTATAGGAGCAAGATTAAATTGGATCTGGACGGAGATGTCTCTTTTGCCCTTCCAGGCGGAGCGCCTTTCATTCTGACAACATTTTTTCCAGACTCAGATGGAGAGGTTGACATTGACCTCCCTGCGCAGGCATTCATAGGCATTTCATACAGCCCATTGCACAATCTCATCTTCGAAATTGGCGGCAAATGGGAAGGATGGTCATCCTATGATACCTTGAATCTGAAGTTGTCCAAGCCGGTTTTGGGAAACAACACCATGGTCTTAAACAAGAGCTGGAGAGACGTTTATGGCTTCAACTTCGGAGTTAAATATGACATAAATCCGACATTTGCCCTCTCAGCAGGCTATCTATATGAGGGAAATCCTGTTCCAGACGGAACCTTCGAGCCTTCAGTCCCTTCGTCCGACAGAGACGATTTGAGTTTTGGAATACAAAAGTCCTTTGGCAAACTCAGATTTTCAGTGAGTTATCTTTTTGAGAAATACCACAGCAGACACAAGAACAACGATGTGGGCTCAGATTCAGGGTTTACAGCCAACGGGCGTTATAAACAACATGCTAATATTGTTGGGTTATGCGCGTCATACAGGTTCTAGAACCGATGCGCCACCGCCGCTTTCAAAGACATGCCCAAGTCCCGAATTTGCACAGCATAATATGCTGAAAGAAATCTAATTGGACTTGATTCCAAACTGCTGTCCATTAGCACAATTGCCTTTGATCAATCAAAATACACATCATTTTCATCAATTTACCTTATCTTAAATATTCATTATAGCGTTTCATCGCTCGGAACACCTGTCCCATTTGACATATAAAGATCTTTACTGTACAATTGAGTCGTTATCTGGGTCTCATGGTTGTACCGTATAGGAACATGGTGTCTTATTCATGCCTGATTTCACGCCTGAAAACTGGATTACCAGCCGAGAAATACTTGAAGAAACGAGCATATCCAGATCAACTCTCAATAATTACATCAGGATGAAAATAGTCCCGAAGCCTCTTGTAAAAAAACCAACCGATGTTAGCAAAGGGACCAAGAGGATTGGCTACTTCTCTATTGGTGTGCTCGGAAGGATAAGGTTGGTTAAGAAACTGAAGCAAGAAGGCAATTCCATGGAAGACATCGTAAGTCTTCTTAAAGACATACCCATAGATGCATGCCAAGGTGACAATAGGTTAAGCTATTATGATTCCGATAGGAGAGGTTGCGAGGTTGAGGACGGGGATGAGTCCGTCGTTGGAGAGACTCTCAGAGTGTCCATTGAAGAGGTTCGGTACCCTGCCTATCTGATGAATTACAGTTTTCAGGTCGAATGGATTAATCGCCAAGCCGAACGCAAGATTTTTATGCAGGCAGTCAGCCTGATTAAGGAGAAGGAATATAGAAATATCTTCAAGTTGTTTTTCCATTGGGAACTTCAGGATCTCTTGAGAAACTGGCGGGACTTGGTCG
>JAXHTA010000576.1:0-2503 GCA_034190285.1 Thermodesulfobacteriota bacterium
CCGTGTGGTTGTGTCGGCTTGTTCTCCAACGACCCATGAACCTCTGTTTCAGGAGACATTAGAGGACTGCGGTCTCAACCGATATCTCTTTGAAATGGCCAATATTAGGAATCATAATTCGTGGGTCCATATGGATGATCATGTATCGGCGACCGACAAAGCTAAGGATCTTGTGAGGATGTCGGTTGCCCGTGCATCCTTGTTAAGGCCGCTGAAGGCAAAGAGAATCTCCATTAACAGGAGGGCACTGGTGATCGGCGGGGGAGTGTCGGGTTTGAGCGCCGCGCTGAGTCTGGCGGATCAGGGATTTGATGTCGTGATTGTGGAGAAAGAGCCTCATTTAGGCGGTCTTGTAAGAGATCTGACCGTCACGATAGAAGGAGAAGACATCCAACAGTATGTTACCGGGCTGATAGACAATGTAACACGGCACGAAAGGATCCAGGTCTTGACTGAAACGCTCATCGTGGGATTCAGTGGATTCAAAGGCAATTTTACTACTGAAGTAATTGTAGGCCCGGCCATGTACGAAAGAAAGATCGATCATGGCGTCGTTATCCTTGCCACAGGGGCGAAAGAATACACTCCACATGAATACGGCTACGGCGAGGACGAGCGCGTTATGACCCAGATCGAACTGGGTAAAAGGCTGGAAGAAAAGGGGGCATCCGATCTTCAGTCGGTAGTCATGATCCAGTGCGTAGGATCTAGAAACGAAGAGTTCGCCAACTGTTCGAGAGTCTGTTGTCAGACCGCCATAAAACATGCCCTTCATACAAAAGACCTCAACCCTGACGCCAATGTGTACATCCTTTACAGGGATATCCGGACATATGGCCTCCTGGAGGACTATTATCGAGAGGCCAGGCGACGAGGGGTCATATTCTGTCGGTTTGACCCTGATGAGCCCCCTCAAATGGAATCTGGTGAGGAAGGTCTCGTGATGAGGTTCCGGGACCATGTCCTTCAAAGGGAGGTCAAGATCTCGGCTGACATCCTCGCCCTCAGTGCTGGCATGAGAGCAGAAGACACGGAAGAACTCGCTTCAATCATTAAGGTGCCCCGTAATCAGGATGGCTATTTCATGGAGGCCCATGTCAAGCTGCGACCTGTTGACATGCCCGGTGAAGGGATATTTGTCTGCGGCACGTCCCATAGCCCAAAGCTTGTTTCCGAGTCCATATCCCAGGCCATGGCAGCAGCTTCAAGGGCTGCAACGTTTCTCTCCCAGACGGAGATCACCTTATCCGTAGTTACTGCGAAAGTGGAGCAAGCAAAATGCGCCTCATGCCTCATATGTGTCAGATCATGCCCTTATGATGTACCCAAGATCAATGAAGAGGGGGTAAGCGAAATCGATGAAGCGCTCTGTCGCGGCTGCGGTATCTGTGCGGCTGAATGTCCCGCAAAGGCCATTGAACTCAATTGGTATGAAGATGATCAGGTCATGAGCAAAGTGGACGCATTACTGGAAGGGGTGTTATGAATCTATTGAGTTTATCGGTTTTATCATGCCCTAAAATACCTTACTGGAAGGAGGCCCGTAGTGAAAGAGTTTGAGCCTATTATTATTGCATTCTGCTGCCAGTTCTGAGGTTACGCTGCCGCGGACCTGGCAGGTTCCATGCGCCTTGGATATCCGATCAATATCAGAATCATCAAAATCCCATGTACCGGAAAGGTTGATCTCATTCACCTTCTCAGGGCCTTTGAAAAGGGGGCGGACGGAGTCTTTGTTCTTGGTTGTCTTGAAGGCTCTTGTCAGTTCACCAACGGTAATATCAGGGCCCGCAAGAGGGTGGAGCAAGCCCAACGGATTATGGATAGTATAGGGCTCGGTGGAGAAAGGGTCCAAATGTATAATCTTTCCTCCAGCGAGGCTCCCCGGTTTGTCCAGATTGCCAGGGAAATGACTGAAAAGATAAAGGAGATGGGCCCCAACCCAGTCAAAATAGGTATGAAAAAGATGGCTGCATAGGAATAGGGTCGATCAAGGGAGGTCTTGAGATGATTATAGCTGAAAGAAAGCCCATAGAGGAGATCATTGAAGAGGTCAAGGACTATGAAAAGATGCTCCTTGTGGGCTGCAATGAGTGCGTCACTGTCTGTGAAGCAGGGGGGAAAAAAGAGGTAGCTGTTCTTGCCTCGGCCCTCAGGATGTATTTTATGAATCAAGGGAGAAAGGTCCAAATAGATGAGGTCACCCTGGAGAGGCAGTGCGACCACGAATACTTGGAGGAGATAAGAAACAGCATCGATCAATATGACGCCGTGATCTCACTGGCCTGTGGTGTCGGGGTTCAATTCATGGCCGAAAAATACTTTAGCACACCGGTATTTCCGGGCCTAAATACCTGTTTTATGGGGGTTACGGAAAAAAGGGGCGTGTGGACTGAACGCTGCCAGGGATGTGGGCAATGCATCCTTGGAAAAACAGCAGGCATTTGTCCCATTTCCCGCTGCGCCAAGAGGCTCCTGAATGGGCCTTGCGGAGGTTCCACAA
>JAXHTA010000577.1:0-2499 GCA_034190285.1 Thermodesulfobacteriota bacterium
AAATCTTTTGCCTCTATATGAGACACATAGAGTCCCCGTTTTGGTCTATCCTATAACATATGTGGAGGCAGAGGGGATTCCTTATGAAAAACAATATCAGTGGTGGACGTGTGATGCCTGTTCTATTGGCCACTTGATAGAGTTTCTGGAAAGGAGACTAAGAATAAGTTATTGGAAATAGACTTTTAATCCTAAGCCTCCCGAACGATTACGTCCGGAAAATGCTTATAATTCCTACCAGGTTACCAAGCAAATATATATCTAGGAACATCGGGCTGTAAACGAAATGGTCTTTCTGCCGAGTTGATATTTAATGTTTGACTTCACTTCATATTCTCTGTGAAGCAAGAGTCTTCCAGGTTGAATTATAGTGTTTACATGAAAATAAAGAACAGTTTGATCCAAATGTAATGATGACAGGTAATTCTAAAGAATATGTGTATTATGCCGATAGATTATAGAACGAAACAAATGAACTAAAGGCTTAATTCAGACCATGGATGACAATACTCCCGTTTACAGCAGTCGAATAGCGAAAATATACGTGGAATTCCTTAAGCGGAAATATCCATCAATTGATACTGATTATATACTAGAATATGCAGGAATACCAACATATGCGCTTCACGATCAAGGATACAGGTTTAGCCAAAATCAGGCAAATCTTCTGCAAGAAATATTAGTTAAAGAAACTGGGAATCCTGATATTTCCCGAGAAGCTGGCCGCTATGCGGCATCATCCGAAGCCTTTGGAGTGTTAAAACAGTATTTGTTGGGCCTGATAACGCCAAACGCTATGTATCTCTTAATGGAAAAGGCGTATGCCACTATGAGCAAAGGCGCGGTTGTGAAAACAAGGCAGATTGGACCTCAGGAGGTGGAAATTACTTGCAGACCTGAGCCTGGAATAAATGAAAGACCGCACCAATGTGAAAATAGAATGGGAATGTTTGAGTCTGTTGGGAAATTTTTTACACGGAATCAGGCGAAAGTCAAGCACCTCTCATGTTATCACAAAGGCGATAAAGAATGCCGATATATTATTAGCTGGGAAAAAACGCCTACATATATCTGGCGTCTTATACGCAATTATTCGTTTCTGCTGTTTTTACTTGCATTGCTAGGGGTAATTCTCAGATTTCAAGTTGTCCCATTGGCTATTCTTGGTTTATCTTCACTTTTGTTTGCAGCCTTTGCCTCATATTTCTGCTTATATCTTGAAAATAAGGAGCTGCATAAGACTATTCAGAACCAAGGTGATGCTGCAAAGAGACTTTATGAAGAAATGAACATCCGGTATAACAATGCCATGCTTATCCAAGAAATCGGCCAGGCTACCTCATCAATAATGGGGATTCATGAACTCCCCAAGACTGTTCTTCAGCTAATGGAAAAGCGTCTCGATTTTGATCGCGGGATGATTATGCTTGCCAATAGGGAAAAAACCCGCCTCCTGTTTTCAGGCTGTTACGGGTATGTCAGGGAACAAGAAGATATATTAAGGGGAACGGAATTTCATCTTGACAGACCGCAATCTAAGGGAGTTTTTGTTGTAGCCTTCAGAGATCAGAAACCTTTTTTGGTGAATGACATCATGAACAATGCCAAGAACCTTTCTGAAAGGAGTCTGGAATTCGCGAAGCAGCTGGAGGCTCATTCGTTTATCTGCGTTCCAATCGTCTATGAAAAGGAGACGCTCGGAATACTTGCCGTCGACAATGTTACCACTAAGAGACCGCTTACCCAGAGCGACCTGAGCCTTCTCCTGGGGGTCGCTTCACAGACGGCGCTCAACATGGTTCAGACGACTTCCTTTCAGAAACTCCAGGAAAGCGAAGAGAAATATCGTGATCTTGTAGAGAACGCAAACAGCATCATTCTTCGAAGAGATACGGATGGAATAATTACTTTCATCAACGAGTTCGCTCAGAAGTTCTTTGGGTATCCCGAAGATGAGATCATTGGTAAGAATATAAAAGGGACCATCCTTCCTGATACGGAAGCGACCGTTGAGTATCTTAAAGGATTGATGAAAGAGCTTGAGAGAAACCCGGCGGAACAACTTGTGCTGGAAAGGGAGAATAGACGCAGGAATGGAGAATCCGTATGGATTGCTTGGACTTTTAGGCCTATTTTTGACAGTAGTGGGCACTTATCAGAGATCCTGAGCATCGGTAATGATGTTACGGAACTCAAGCGTGCAGAACAAGAAAAAAAGGATCTGGAGGCCCAGCTTGTGGGCGCTCAGAAGATGGAGGCCGTCGGCACGCTGGCTGGAGGAATCGCCCATGATTTCAATAATATTTTGCAAGCCATTTTTGGATATACGCAGATTTTGATGCTGGGAAAGGATGAAAACCATCCCGATTACAAAAAGCTTGCAGCGATCGAAAATTCAGCCCAAAAGGCGAGCGAACTGACAAAACGACTCCTAATTTTCAGCCGGAAGGTGGAAAGTCAACTCAGACCGGTCGACTTGAACCATGATGTCCTTCAGGT
>JAXHTA010000578.1:0-2494 GCA_034190285.1 Thermodesulfobacteriota bacterium
CTCTTGTCATTCTCAAAAACGGAGGTTTACTGGCGGTTGATTCTGTCCTGGAAATAGACAACTCTGCTCTTAATCGCATCAAGCATCCGCTACCCGATTATCTGGAACGAACCGAGAACGCCTTGGAGCGCAAAGGCAAAGAGATAGGGGTCACTTACGTGGATCTGGATGGTGATATCGGGCTTATTTCCTCGGGGGCCGGGCTGGGAATGGCGAGCATGGACATCATAGGTCAGAGGCTTAAACCGGCCAATTTTCTTGAAACCGGTGGCGGCATAACAGAAGAACTTCTTTATAGATGCATGGAACTGGTTATGTCAAAGGAAGGTCTCCGAGCTCTCGTGATAAACGTCTATGGAGGGATAAATCCTATACACGAAGGGGCTAAAGGTGTTGTCCGATATATCAAAGAGAGGGGCGTCACTATACCGATCGTCGCCAAGGCATTGGGCAACCACCAGGAAGAGACATGGGAAATACTCCGCTCCGGAGGTGTTCATGTAATAACGGAGGCTGCCACCGAAAAGGCAATTGCTCGGTTGTTTGAACTTTTGGGGGTGGATATTTAGGTTTTATTTATAGGGCCCTTAATTATGGTATTTAAAGGGCTAATGCAGAAAGGTAAGCCAAAATGAGTATTCTTCTTGATGATAATACACGAGTAATTGTTCAGGGTATCACCGGCAAGATCGGTAGCGTCCAGACTCACTGGATGCTTGACTACGGAACACCGGTTGTCGGGGGGGTCACCCCAGGTAAAGGCGGTGCAGAAGTTGAAGGGCTACCCGTTTTCGACAGTGTCGAAGAAGCAGTCAAGGCAACAGGTGCCACGGCTTCGGTTTTTTTCGTTCCTGCGCCCTTTGTGATGGATGCCTTCTATGAAACCGTTGATGCAGGGATTAAGTTTATCGTCATTGTCCCAGAACATGTGCCTGTACACGACGTGATCAAAATGCGGGCCTACGCGGAGGGTAAGGGCGTATTTACACTGGGGCCTACAACCCCGGGCATACTGGTACCAGGCAAGGGCAAGATGGGCATTATGCCTGCGTCTCTATTCTACCCTGGTAGAGTTGGCATTATCTCTCGCAGCGGCACCCTTTCCTATGAGTTCGCTGGAATACTTTCAGAGAATAATGTCGGGCAAAGTACTGTTGTCGGTATGGGCGCAGACCCGGTGGTGCTTACTAATCTTCCGGACATACTCAGATTATTTGAAGAAGACACCGAAACGGACGGTGTAATTATTGTTGGAGAGGTTGGCGGCGAGCAGGAGGAACAGGCCTCGGAATTCATTTCAAAAGGCATGACAAAGCCTGTAGCAGCATATATAGCTGGGAGATTTTCTCCTCAGGGTAAAAGAATGGGCCATGCAGGTGCCATTGTACGGGGCTCAGCCGGGACCGTGGAAGGAAAATGCGAGGCATTAAGTGCGGCCGACGTTTCTATTCTTACATCTCCCATAGAGGTGGGGGACTGGGCAATCAAGCACGGTCTCAGTTAAAGGGCCCATTATTGACATCCATTTTTTCGGTCAGACGCTGGATGCATATTTTTTTCTTGACACCCCCCATAAGGGAATTTATATAAATCCTCTTCCTACAAGTCCTACAATCTACAAGGGCCGCTTGCGGAGTAATTATCCGAATAAGGATATCCTGCGTTGAATAATGCGATGATTTCATATCCGAGGCATGTTGTCGATGTACATACCCACATCTTTGAAGAACGTTACAGGAAAAGGGTTATTGCAGATACTTTTTCCATGGACTGTGCAGACGACCTTAAATTGGAATACGGCTCAGACGGTAAACTGACTTCTCTTATCGAATCCGTTGACCGTAACAATATCTCAAAATGCTTCATCCTCCCTGTTTCAAAACATCAAGACGGGGTTGATCAACTGAATGACTACTATTATCAGGAGAGCAACAGGGACTCACGCATTGTCTTTTGCGGTACAATGCATCCGGAGCATCCAAACCTTAGGCAGGCCATGGCAGAACTCAAATCAAGAAACGCCAGGATGATCAAGCTACACAGCATCTATCAGCGCTTGGATATTTTGAGTGATGTCTGCCTGAATCTGTTCAGAGAAATCGCAGGGTTGGGACTACCCGTTATTTTTGATACATCGCGAATACCACTGAAATACCTTATGCCGGAAGATAAACCCGATTTTTATACCACACCAGAGAAAATGGTCAAGCTGCATGAGAAGATACCGGATCTGAAAATTGTGGCTGCTCACGGAGGAGGTTTATTCATCACAGAAATGGAACGTAGACCTCTAATCGGCAGTGGTATCTATATCGACATCTCTACGAGCTGTTTGAATTGTGACTGGCCTGCCAACGACAAGGAGAAGAGCGTTGAGAATTTCCTGCACCTTATCAATCATCATGATGAGGACAAAGTGTTCTTTGGAACGGATTCCCCCTGGAGAAGCCAGGAAACAGAAATCAATATGCTGGCAGAATTCCGGCGGCAGGAG